>NZ_JBHXAS010000136.1:0-12005 GCF_042727425.1 Peribacillus sp. NPDC060253 | reverse complement strand
TCTTATAATAGTAAATATTCTGTAAAAATACAAATGTATTTTTCAAATAAACAGTTTCCAAATATATCTTGGCGATTTTCCCAATCTAAAAATATCATTTTAAAAAAGTGATTATCAGTATTTTATAATAGTGATGATTCAAAAAGAGTGGAAAAAAATCATTTTTACTTGGAGTCCCTCCAAGTGACCGTTAAAAAATAAAAAAACTTAAACGCCTGTTAACTACCAAAATAATTTGTTGACCTATGGAAGAATAGATGATAGAATTCCAATATTATTTTATAAGTATAATGAATGTTTGAGCGTGAAAGAGCCTTTCATATCTTTCACAGACAGACATTTTCACAACCGCATACAAGCAAGCGATGAATGCTATGGATAACACTATAGCAGGAGCAGCTTCTGGAGAGACTGTACAAGATGCAGCGCCGAAGGATTCACAATCTCAGGCAAAAGGACAGAAGAGTAACGAATGATAAATTGTTATTCTGAACCCTTTAAGAGATTGGTACTATCCAATCTCTTTTTTTTATTGTCCACTTTGTGTTTGGACGTAAATAACACACTCGTGAAAAACCATTGGGAAAGTAAGCTGGGCAAACAATTACGTCCCTCTCTCCAAGACCGTGCAGGTTTGAAATCATTCACTACTAAGACTATAAAGATGGGGGCGTACGAATTGGCTAAACAAGAATTAAAAAGAGATTTAAAGAATCGTCATGTACAACTGATTGCAATAGGAGGGACCATAGGTACCGGTTTATTTTTAGGATCAGGAAAAGCCATACAATTGGCGGGTCCATCCATCATTTTTACCTATCTAATCATAGGGATTGCCCTGTTTTTTGTCATGAGGGCCTTAGGGGAATTGCTTTTATCCAACGCAGGGTATACGTCATTCACTGAATTCACAACCGAATATATCGGTCCATGGGCCGGGTTCGTCACCGGATGGACCTATTGGTTCTGTTGGATCATGACCGCAATGGCCGATATCATCGCTGTAGGTGTCTATATCCAATACTGGTTCGATATCCCTCAATGGGTCCCGGCTCTAATATGCCTTGTCGTTCTGTTAGGATTGAACCTATTGACCGTTAAGTTATTTGGTGAATTGGAATTCTGGTTTGCCATCATTAAAGTAATCACGATCATCGCCTTGATCATTGTAGGAATCATCTTATTGATCATCGGCTTCAAAACAAATACAGGAACAGTTTCCGTAACGAACTTATGGAGTCATGGGGGCATGTTCCCTAATGGCATTTCCGGATTCCTGTTATCTTTACAGTTGGTCGTCTTCTCCTTTGTAGGGGTCGAATTGGTCGGCGTTTCCGCAGCAGAGACGGCGAACCCGAGAAAAAACATTCCGTCGGCCATCAATAAAATCCCCGTCCGGATTTTACTTTTTTATGTAGGTGCCCTATTCGTCATTCTCTGCGTAAACCCTTGGACACAACTGGATGCCGCGAGCAGCCCATTTGTTGAAGTCTTTGCATTAATCGGCATTCCTGTCGCGGCAGGGGTCATTAATTTCGTTGTTTTGACATCTGCTGCTTCTGCATGCAACAGCGGTTTGTTTTCAACAAGCCGAATACTTTATACATTAAGCAAGAATGACGAAGCCCCTGCCAAGCTTGCAAAATTAAATAAGCAGGCTGTTCCAAGCAATGCCCTACTGACATCAACGATCGTTGTCTCGCTAGGGGCATTGTTAAGCAAATTGATACCGGAACAGGCATTTACCGTTGTGACGACCATCAGTGCCATCTGTTTCATTTGGGTATGGAGCATCATTTTGATTTCCCATATCAAATATTCGAAAACACGACCGGACTTAAGAGCCGAATCAACTTTCAAAGCACCTTTTACACCCTTTATCAATTACGTCATTTTAGGATTATTCCTATTCATCCTAATCGTTATGCTATTCGCTGAAGCTACAAGACTATCACTAATCCTGACACCTATCTGGTTCCTACTCTTGGTGATACTATATAACTATCAGAAAAAAAGATAGATACAGAAGTAAAGCCTTGAACTCAATATGATTCAAGGCTTTATCATTATCATCATAAGACCGCTTCAATATGAGTAGTCCGCACTGTTGTTAAAATATATCAAGCAACCACATTAAAATTTATATCAAAATAGTGTAAGCTAATATATATCATCGGTCCCTTCCTTTCGAAAAGAAGGTGCATCCTGATTGGTCAACCCATCCATCAGTGACAATGGTGAAAAACCCCATTGGTGGACGTTTCACTTTATTTAATAACGGAGGGGTTTGTTTAATGAAGATTATATATATCCTTACTCTAGTTCCTTTTATAGGCATACTGGGATTCCTGCCTTTTGTTAATAGAATAGAACCATATGTATTGGGTATGCCTTTCAACATGTTCTGGATGGCTATGTGGGTGGTCCTTACCTCTGCCATTTTGGGCATCATGTATAAGTTGGACCCGAGGAATAGAGAAGGTGACCAGGAATGAATATTGCTCTCTTAATCATTTTAGCATTTTTACTTCTAGCGATTTCTTTAGGCATTCGCTCTTCAAAAGGAAAAGATATGGACTTGGAACAATGGACGGTTGGCGGACGCGGTTTTGGAGCGATATTCGTCTTTCTGCTCATGGCTGGGGAGATTTATACGACCTTCTCTTTTCTTGGCGGCAGCGGCTGGGCATATGGCAAGGGTGCACCCGCTTTATATGTTCTAATTTACATTACCTTGTCTTATGTATTATCTTATTGGCTCCTTCCGGAAATATGGAAATATGCCAAAGAAAATAAACTGATGTCACAATCCGATTTCTTTGTTAGCAAATATAAGAGTCCAAGTTTAGGAATTTTAGCTGCGCTTGTCGGTGTGGTGTCGATGATTCCAGTGATTGTCGTGCAGTTGAAAGGATTGGGGATCATTGTCTCGGAAGCATCCTATGGTGCCATCTCCATGTCTGCGGCAGTTTGGATGGGGGCAATCAGCCTTACCATTTATGTGATGATATCCGGTATACACGGCTCAGTTTGGACAGCCGTCATTAAAGATATCATGATGATCGCCATTATAGGCTTCTTAGGGATTTACCTTCCCATTCATTACTTTGGTGGATATCAGCCGATGTTTGAGGCGGTTAATGCAGCCAAGCCCGGTTTTCTAAAGTTCCCTGAGCAGGGACTTAGCGTATCATGGTTTATCTCCACGGTAATATTGCTCGTATTCGGTTTCTATATGTGGCCACAAGTTTTCAGCGCAGTTTATTCGGCGCGCAGCGGGAAGGTTTTTCGAAAGAATGCCATCATTAGCCCGTTATATACGCTCATGTTGTTATTTGTCTTTTTTGTCGGGTTCACAGCTATATTGAAAGTGCCTGGACTAATTGGTGCAGAAGCAGACCTTTCATTGTTACGTCTTTCGATCGAGACCTTCGATCCATGGTTTATAGGTATAATCGGCGGAGCAGGATTGCTGACCGCATTGGTACCTGGATCCATGCTATTAATGAGTGTCGCAACACTGCTCGCGAAAAACGTATATAAGGAATTTGCCCCTGCCGTATCCGATCGTCACGTTGTAAGGTTGGCAAAATTCCTTGTTCCTGTCATTGCCCTAATAGCCGTCTACTTCACCTTAAACGGGGGAGAAACGATGTCAGCATTAATTCTCATGGGATACAGTCTCATCACTCAGCTATTCCCGTCCCTACTCTTTAGTCTGAAGAAGAATAATCCCATCAATCAATATGGCGCAATCGCCGGCATCATCACCGGATTATTGATCGTAATCTGCATTACACTCAGTTCTTCAACTATAGGAACCTTGTTTCCATCCTTGCCACAAGCAGCGAAAGATTTGAATGTCGGAATCATCGCCTTGGCGGTCAATTTCTTGGTGATGATCACGGTAAGCCTCGCATTCAGGAAGCACACGGTTAAGCTTGAGCCTAAATCCGTTAACGATATCTGAAGCACTTCTTTGACGGTAGCTTTAGGATTAAAAAGCACAGTACAGTACATTATATACTCGAGAGGCTCAGTCAAAAGACTGAGCCTTTTTATACTATCAACTGTCCACTTCCTCCATATTCAAGAAATATAAACCCCTGAAAAATAAAACTCAAGGAATTCGTGTAAGCATATGTACAAATGAGTCGTTGCCATTTAATGAATTTTCAACATCGTCGTTTATCGTAGCCAAGAATAAAGGAATTTTTTTATCGTATAGAGATTATATTTAGATTTCTAATTGACTTGCGTGATTGGGACTGTAGAGCATTTGAACCCGAGCACAGTCTATTGGTTTATTTATAGGTATCTCTATGAAATATTTCAGCTGCCATAGCTGAGTTTTTTGTGCCTGACGGCTAACAGGCTTGTCCCAAGGTGGGTAAACGCGTATAGCCCGTTTACCGCCATTGCCTTTATTAGATACTATATTTTGATCACATAAGACACCTTTTGGAAATACAAATTGACCAAAGTTATTCCCTTTGCGAGTACTAATAACAAACAAATCAACTGGATTTGATATGTCATATGGTTGAATCGCTCCATTCCCAATCCGCTCCCACAAAGTCACAAATTGTCCAACCTTTGCAGGTGTGATTTTAGCCACACGAAACCTAATAAAAAGGCTATTCACCTTGAATATATAGGCTCCATATTCAGCGTTTTGTGCTTCTATTAGTGGTTGAGACAAATCAAACCTGCACGTGCTATAAACAAGTTCCTTTGTTGCAATAAGGTCACTATGAATTGTGTCAGAGGAAGCCCAGGAATTTTGACCACCGAGATCGGATTGCAATAAGATTTGATTTTTCTCATCCATCTGTACTAATCCTCCATTTCAAAAGCTTTCTAGTCATTTTGCTATATCAAGCCCTTCGATACACCTCACTCTCCATTTTAGAACATTCGTTCGTTATTTTCAAATATCAACAGCCATGATGAACGTAAAAAAACCCAGGCACCTTCATCCCGGGTCTTTAAACTTTATGCTGACTTTTCCCCTTGTAATGCCTGGGGGAGTTATTTACAAAGTCCCCTGAAATACAATAGGGAAGCTCAAGCGAAGGTAACGGCCCCGTGCTGTTCTTCCTCCGAGATCGATAACAATTCCTTCTTCACTAGGTCTGTATCACCTAATAATCACGAGGTACATTTGTTTGTAAATCAGATCACCTAAGCTTCTTTTGTATCCAATTCCTTCATGTCCCTGCCACATTCAATAATCCACTAAAATCTTCCTTCCAACATTCAATGCTTTAACGATTTCCTTATATTCGTACAACTGTTGTTCTAGTTTTTGTTTTCTATTTACGATCATCCTCGAAACTTCTTTCGGGCTAGGCCCGCCTTGAATGCTTCTGATCTCCACAAAGTATTCGGGAGAGATGATCTTTTTCCATTCGTCTTCAGTTAAATCCACTGCAACGAATTCATTTATAATCTTGTTAATGTCTTGTGTGTCCCAATCATACAGCTCTTTCCCTTCACATATCGACTGTTTTGCGATATGACTAGCTATGGAATGAGCTTTTCTAAATGATATCTCGTAATCTCTTGATAGGGTATCAGCTAATTCAGTAACCGTTATACTAGATTTTGCCGCCATTTTCTTAGTATGCTCTTCATTTACTTTCAAAGTGGATATGACAGCATACATGAGTTTCATGACACGGCCTGCATTCGAAAAAGCCCGATATAAATGCGGCTGTAGATCATCCTCCGTATCGACGATATCGCCAAATGGAGTATTGTGGATCATATTCATTGCAGCAAGTGCATCTCCGTAAGCACTGCTTGCAATCGAACGTGAATGTTCGATTGAAACCGGATTTCTTTTTTGCGGCATGATACTGCTTACTTGAACATAAGGATCAGCCACATAAAATGTACCAAACTCCCTTGTCACATGCTGCAAGAAATCTTGTATCCATCTTCCCGTATTGACCATGGACGTCATGATGGCACTTGCGGTTTCCAATAAATAATCCGCCCCTCCGATCGAGTCATAGGAATTTTCAATAACCGAATCAAACCCAAGCAGTTCAGCGGTTCGATTCCGGCTGATTGGAAAACCAGTTGTGGTTAAAGCAGCCGCGCCCAGAGGAGATTGGTTCACCGTTTCATAAGCTGCCCATAACCGACCAATATCTCTTTGAAGTACATCATAAATGGCTAGGAAGTAATGGCCTAATGTAGTCGGCTGAGCCGGCTGGGTATGGGTGTAGCCAGTAATATAGGTTTCCATATGCTTCTCTGCTTGCACCAAGAATGCCTCACTCAATTGATTTGCATGGCCAATTAATTGGAGAAGGTGACCTCTCAAAACAAGCCGGTACATAGCGACTCCCATATCGTTGCGACTGCGGCCGATATGGATTTTTCCCGCCAGTTCATGGCCAATTTCATCACCAATCTTTGCCTCCATCATGAAAAATAAGTCTTCGAATTGAGGTTGATAGGTCAGCAGGGTAAGATCTGTTTGAGCCACTTTTCGAATCCCATCCAGCATGATTTTCGCTTCTTCTTCTTTAATGATCTTTTGTTCTGAAAGCATGATGACATGTGCTCGGTGAATATCGAACATCACATGGAATAAGTAATCTCTTTGATCATTAAATACAGGCATTAAAAGCTCTTCTACATATGTTTTCCCTGGAAAAACACTACCTTCATTTTTGATAAATTCATCAAGCATACTCATTTTTGTACCCCCGGTTTATAAGGCTTTTTCTGCCTTGATTCCAAAAAACTTGTTCGAGATAAATAGAACGATGACAATCAGCGCGATTTGAATCATCCCATAGGCAGCAGCCTGCCCCATATTGAACATCCGAAGCTGATTCATAATTTCAATGGATATGGGTCTGTTAGAAATCGTATACAACAGGACTGAGGTTGGAAATTCCCCGACGGACTCGATAAATGCCAATAATGTCCCTGATAAAACGCCAGGCATAATAATCGGTAAAATGACCTTTCTGAAGGTATAAAACCACTTAGCCCCCAAGTTCCTGGCCGCTTCCTCAATTGAGTCATCCAACTGCTCCAGAACGGCGTTAGTCGAGCGGACAACGAGTGGAATATGTCTGATGAAATAGGCAAGAGGCAAAATCCAAAATGTTCCTACCAAAATCTGACCGAAAGAAAAAACGCTAGGTTCATTAAAGGCGAATATCAAGTTCATCCCAATAACCGTTGCAGGCAAGGCCCAAGGAATCATGACTAAAATATCAACAAAGCTTTTCCCGACGAATTTCCGTTTGACAAGTACATAAGACGCGATGACCCCAAACACCAGATTCGCCAGTGTGGCAATGATAGCCATTAGTAAACTATTTCGTAGCGGTTTGAATATATTTGGATCTTGGAACAAAAGCCGATAATTCTCAACATTAAATACTGATGGATATGTTTGAAATGTCCAAGTCCCATCCGGCACAAGTGAAAGCAATAGAATCGTAAAGTGCGGTAAAAGCAGAATTATCACGCCGATGATACCCGTTACGACCATCACCCACTTCATGAACGGATTTTCCACTTCACTCCTATGTGCCCCAATTCCTTTCGATGCCATACGGTAATCCTTCCTATTCTGATACCATCGCATGAATAATAGAAATGAAATTGAAACAATGGATAGAATGACGGATTGAGTTGCAGCAATTTCCATATCACCATTAATTTTCGAGAAATATATTTGCAAGCTCAACACTCTGTACCCGCCAGCCAATAAAAACGGGGCACTGAATGAAGCCATTGAAATCATGAAAACAAGCAAAGAGGCGGCAACGATGGCCGGTGTCAATAATGGAAACGTCACCTTCCAAAATACCTTGAATTTATTTGCCCCTAGGTTATACGCAGCTTCTTCTAAAGACGGATCGATTTTATTGATTGCAGCGGATACGGTCATATAAAAATATACATACATCGTATAGGCATGCACGATCAGGATTCCCGAAATCCCGCCGATTTTAAAAGGAACTTTATCGAGACCAAACAGATCTTTGATGGCATTTGGAATTAATCCCGATTCTCCATATAAAAACATAAAGGCCATGACCCCCACCAATGATGGAAGAACAATCGGCAAAATCGCTGCTGATGAAAAGAAGCTTCTGCCTGGAAAATCGTAACGGTTAAAAATAAATGCGAGCGGAATGCCAATCAAGGCACTGACCAATACACTCAAAATGGATATATAAACGGAATTCCATAGCGCCTCTAAGTTCGTTTTCGATTCCTGTACGAAGAAGTCCTGATAATTTCCGAGAGATATCGCCCCGTCTTTTTGCAGACTTTCGATAAAGGTCCTCAATGATGGGTAGAGAACATATGCTACGAGCACTAATACAACGGGTACAAGCAGCCAAATCGTCAACCTGGTATCACGATTTTTAATCATGGAGCACCACCGCTTATGACAGGGATGAGGCGAAGCTGTTTCTCAGGAAGTTGGACATACACTTCCTTCCCTTGATAAAAGTATCCAAATTCATGTGTATTAAATACGTCCACCCTTAGTGATACGCTTTGAACATCCACTATGACATTCACAACAGATCCAAAGAATTGGACAGAATTGATTTTCCCTCTAAAGACATTCATTCCCTCTTCGGCTACATCTAGAATTCTGATTGCTTCAGGACGAATCGAAATCGCAAGGTTATTATCAGTCTGTAAAATGGGACCTCCTTCTCCTGTTTTATTTTGAACATGGAACCTAACCGGTTGTTCAACGTTTTTGAGAGAAACCACTAGATTCTCTTTTTGAACGTTTTCCACTTGAACGGGTAATAGATTGATTTCACCTATAAAACTTGCCACAAAATCATTGGCCGGCTGATTATAAATTTCTTCCGGCGTCCCGACCTGGTGACATACACCATAATTGAACACAGCGATCCGATCACTCATCGATAATGCCTCAGCCTGATCATGTGTGACATAAATGGTGGTAATCTTATAATCACGCTGCAGCCTTAAGATCTCCACCCTCATTTCATCTCGAAGCTTGGCATCCAAATTACTTAATGGTTCATCCAACAGTAATATTTCCGGTTCAATAACAAGGGCCCTCGCAAGCGCCACACGCTGCTGCTGTCCTCCGCTTAACTGGCTCACTTGACGATCCGAGTAGCTCTCAAGCCTGACCTTTTGGAGAGCATCCAGTACTCTCCTCTTTAAGTCAGATGAAGAAACTTTTCTTACACGCAATCCAAACGCTACATTTTCAAAAACAGTCATGTGAGGAAAGAGGGCATAGTTTTGAAAAACCATGCCTGTATTTCTTTTCTCCGGAGGTACACGCGTCATATCTTTGCCGCTAAATCGGACGATACCTTTTGTTGGATAATAAAACCCGGCAATCATCCGAAGGGTTGTCGTTTTACCGCAGCCACTTGGGCCAAGAAAGGTAAAAAACTCCCCTTCTTTGATATCCAGATTCAAATGGTCGACAGCTATCGTTTTCCCGAAGGCTTTTTGGACATTCTCTATTTTTATTGACGCCATCCCAAAGACACTTCCTTATTCTTTAATTTCTTTATCTCCACTTTTAATATTTTCGTCCCAATATTTCATCCACTCGTCCCCATTTTCTTGGAAAGCATTCCAATCTATATCCATCGCTTTGATTTCCGTACCCGTGATCCATTCTGGTAAATCCGTCACATCACTTCTTGTCGGAATCCTGTAAAATTCTTCTGCTAAATTTTTTGCAGCTTCTTGTGAATTCACAAACTCATAAAAAGCTTCGGCAGCTTTTGGATGCTTAGCACCTTCAACAATGGCAATCCCTTCTGTCAATACTGGTGTTCCGCTTTCTGGAATGACGAACTCAAACGGATAATTTTTATTTTCTTTTAGCATGACAACATCCGGCATTGCCCAAACAGAAAGTGAGCCCTCTCCTTTAGCTATCTTGTTATACATCATTTCCGGGTTCGCAGAATATTCCTTTGTGTTTTGGTCCAGCTTCTTTAACCAGTCATATCCTTCTTGGGGATCATTTGTATCCTTATACGTACGATAGATCATCGAAGAAAAAATTGTCCTCATCGTTCCGGAGGCTAACGGATAGCGGATGATAATTTCGTCTTTCCACTTCGGATCAAGCAACTCATCCCAATCTTTCGGTACTTCGTCCTTTGATAGTTCCTTGCTGTTATACATGATGACTTCCGGTGTCTGGCTCGTTCCCGTCCAATACCATTCTGGATCGTGGAATCCTTCATCGAGACTATCTGAATAAGTAGGCTTATAAGCAGCTAACAGCCCATCATCCTTTGCTTGATTAAAATTCGTGGAGGGTGCCCCCCACCAAACGTCAGCCTGCGGATTATTTTTCTCTGATCGAACACGATCAAGGATTTCCTGAGATCCCATGTCAAGCCACTCAACATCAATTCCATATTTATCTTCAAACTGCTTATCATATTTTGATAAGATATCTTTTCCATGCGGTGAATAAACAACAATTTTATCTTCCAATTCACCTTTTTCTCCCTTGGCCCCGCCAGCTTCCGTATTCGTTTTCGTATCTGTGCCGTTACATCCTGAAATCAATAGGGCCGCAGATAAGGTCAGTACTGAAACAAATGCTTTTTTTCTGCTTTTCATTAATAATCCCCCTCATCACGAAAATTCAAAATGCTATCATATTCCCTTAAAAATAGAGCAACCGCTCCTAGAACTCCTGCGTTTTCTCCCAGTTGTGATGTTTTCATTTCTACTAAACTTGGAAGATATCGATCTACAATCTCCCGAATTTTAGGTAACATGTAATCAGATGAATTTAATACACCACCTCCTAAAATAATCACCTCTGGATTTAGCAAACTAGCCGCATTGACAATTCCGCAAGCCAAATGTTCGATCGCTTCATTAATGATGGCTATAGCTGTCGAGTCTCCTTGTTTTGCGAACAAAAAGGCATCTTTCCCTGATAGTTCAGAAGACTGTGCTCTTTCGAATAAAGAATGATGGGGATCCTTGAGAACAGCTCTGGTAAAATGATCGCCAATCGATTTTCCTCCCGCAACACTTTCCAAATAACCGTATCTATGGAATATCGGCCTGAATTCACGCTTCATGTCCTCTTTGTCAGTCACCATATATCCCATTTCCCCTGCTGCACTTGAAGCCCCTCTGTATAACTGGTTATTCAAGATAATGCCGCTTCCTATCCCTGTACCAACTGCAATGAAAAGCAAATTGCGCTTATTTTGTGCATTCCCCAGCCACTGTTCACCGAGGGCAGCCGCATTTACATCATTGTCGAGAAAAATAGGATAATCAAAATATCGTTTCGCTTCGGCTATAAACGGATACTGCACCCATCCTAAACTCGGTGCCTCCATTACTAATCCACTTGCCGTTTGCGTAATACCGGGAATCCCAACCCCCATCCCTAATATCCGGTCTTTCGCAATCTGTTTTTTTGCAATTAACCTTTCCGTTTCAATCGCCATTTGTTTAAGTAAACCTGAATGCAAATAAGTGTTTGTTGAAAAACTAGTATCAGCAAGGATATTGCCACTTAAATCACATAAAACGATTTTAACTTTCGTCCCGCCAATATCAGCCCCAATGATATAGGCTGCCTTCTCATTAAAAAAGAGCTGAATGGGCCTCCGTCCACCTTGAGAAGATGACTCACCTATCCCTTTCTCAAATACCCATTTCTCCTGTATAAGTTCATCCACAGCCAGAGAAACAGTGGGTTTACTTAGCTGAAGCTTAACGGCGATTTCAGCTCTCGAAACGGGTGAACATTCTTGGATGCATTGAATGATTCTTTTCTTATTTACGTATTTTTGTTGACTGGGTGTTCGCTTAAAACTCATCACATCACGGCCTTACTTCATTTAGTTAGTAAATCTTCCTAATTAAGTAAAAATATAACTTAAATAAAGTTTGCGCACAAGTAATTTTTATAACATTCTAAATAATCTATTTTTAATAGTTACTTCGAATTATTTACAATTATAACC
>NZ_JBHXAS010000135.1:0-12526 GCF_042727425.1 Peribacillus sp. NPDC060253 | reverse complement strand
TTCCCTGTATTCTTACGTTCCAAGACGGACACATCCTTTCAAAAATCATTGTAAGGACTTAACTAAAATGTGTCCATGAAACTATACTAAATCCACTATAAAAAGATTATCCTCTATAAGAGTAAAATATTAAATTCAACAAACCCTTCCAAAAGTCATATATGAAAATTTTGAAAGACTCCTTTATATTTACCCAACAAATATTTTTCGTCGATCATATGCAAAAATGGTCATCGTCACACCTAAGATAGCACAAATCATATACATAAATGAGTATGAGGAAAAATCAGCTATCGGCCCCATAATGACACCACCTAGCGAAACACCTAAATCAGCCATAGCAATAAATAAACCAAGTAACACATTTCGATTTACCTTAGGCAATACAAAGGTTAAATACGTTGTTAACGTTGGATAGATAATTGCCTGAGCTATCCCCATTAAAATCGCACCTGCATAGAAAAAGAAAGCCCCACCCGTTATAGATACGCTTACACATTGCGCCGCTATTGCTAAAAGAAGCATAGCCCCCATGATAAAAGATGAATGCCACTTACCGTCTGAAGGAATCCTTTTCCTTAAAGTAAAACGAGCAAAGACAACGGTACCAGCCTGAAGCATGAGATAAATTCCAGCATTGCCGTTTTTTAATTGCATAGCGTACAGTGGTAGGAAGGTTGTAATCGCTCCAAATACAATGGAGGTAACTAACATCAATACGCTGCATTTAAACAGAAACGGATTTTTTACCAACTGACTAAATGCCTTAAACATACTTACTCCTTGCTCATTTTTAACTGAAGCAGGTTGATCCTTTCCTTTTTCCATTTTGGCACTATAGCCAAACACCCCTGTAGTGATGGCAATTGCTATCATCACTACTGTAAAATAATCCATACCTCCTTGCCAAATTCCTAATGCCAGTATAGGTCCAATAATACCTGGTATATAAGAGAATAAAGAATAAAGTGAGATGCCCTGAGAGCGATCCTTCTCTGGTAGTGCATCAATAATGCCTATCTGCAATGCCATGGAAAAAAAAGCTGTCGACACCCCTTGTAACATACGGGCAACTAGATAGCCGCCTAACCCAGTAATCGTATATAATATTAAAGCAAAACCATTGACTATAAGAATAATGCGCAACACTTTTATCGGTCCATGCTTTTGAATAATTTGACCTGCCCACGGACGAAAGAACATGGTTGTAAATAAATACGCCCCTATAATCAAGCCGATAGTAGTATTGCTGGCTCCTAATGATTCCCCTTGTAAGGGGATAATAACATTTAGAATGGCATTGGCACTAAAATAAAGAAGAACCAACAGATATAAACGCAGAAACGGCCAAGACATAGCTCCACTCACAATTTTTTCTCCTCCTAGTTCGAAAATAATCTAAAAAGTTATTAATTTGTCCAATAATTTTCTAGCATATTCTGACTGAACGTTTTTTAATTGTTCGATTTTAATTACTTCTTCAATTTGACCATTTCTAAAAATAATGACCCTGTCGCAAATATAGGCGGCGGCCTGAATATCATGAGTAATAAATACATAGCTCATATTGTAGAGGTTTTTTAATTCCTTAAGTAATTCAAGCACTTGTATTTGAACTGATACATCTAAAGAACTGATTGCTTCATCTAATAAAATACATTTTGGTTCTGTGGAAATGGCCCTTGCAATACATACCCTTTGAACCTCTCCCCCTGATAATTCATGAGGATATCTTTTTCTGTAGGACGGATTTAACCCAACTTGATTCAATAGATTATCAATCCTGTTTTGAATTTCTATTTTGAGCTTGCTCTTAATTTTTAATGGCTCCATAATGGCTTCCTCAACTGTAAAAAATGGGTTAATGGAAGATTTATAGTCTTGAAAAACAGCGCTAATGTTACCCGATCTCACTCTTCTATCCCCTACATTTTCACCCTGAAATAAAACGGTTCCCCGATCTGGCTTTTCAATTCCTATTAGTAAACGACCTAAGGTGGATTTCCCGCTCCCACTTTCTCCGATAATACCGAGACATTCGCCACTTCCACATTCAAAACTAATATTGTTCAAAATCTTTTGTCTTTTGTTTGAAATGAGTCCACCACTTTTATAAGACTTCTCCACACTATCAACCTTTAGCAATTTTAAGCTCTCCCCATTATTTTCTTAAAATGATTACTCAACGCTAGTCTAGTAGATACTAAATATTTGGTATAGTCATGTTCCGGTTCTGAAAATATAGTTTTTGATTTTTCTCTTTCAATAATTTCTCCATCCTTCATGACCATAACTTCATCAGCAATTGCTCTAACAACTCCCAAGTCATGGGAAACAAAGATCATAGAGCAGCCCATTCTTTCCCGTATTTTTATAAATTGCTCAACGACTTCAAATTGTGAAATAGTATCTAAAGCTGTTGTTGGTTCATCAGCAATAATAATGTCTGGTTCTAATACTAATGCTAACGCAATCATTATTCGCTGCAACATTCCACCCGATAGCTGGTGTGGATATTTATTCATAATCTCTATCGGATTTTTCAGCATGACACTTTCCATAGCATTTTTCATTTTTTCTTCGATTTCTTTATTACTCCAACCGAAATGTTCAACAAGCGTTTCCTTTAAATGAACCCCAATTACACAGGAAGGGTCAAATGCACTCATCCCATTTTGTAGAATCATGCAAAGTTTTCTTCCCCTTCTCTTTCTCATCTCCTTTTCTGAAAGTTCGTTTAAGTTTTCGCCTTTAAATAAAATGTCTCCTGATTGGTGAAGCCAGGATTTATTTAATCGCATTATTGACCTACAAGTCAGAGACTTACCGCTTCCGCTTTCTCCTACAATTGCCAGACAGCTTCTTTGCTTTACATGGAATGAACTATTATAGATAATCACTTTACCGGAGCTACTATCCCATATTCTCAGATTTCTAACTTCTAATATATTCATAGATTATTTTGCCACCTCTTTTGAAGCTTAATTTTAGAGATTGTTAACTCTTCTTGAAGCTTATTTTTTGAGGTAATTAATTTAGGGTCTATGGCAACTTGAAGTGCATCAGAGAAAAAGTTAAATGCAGATACTACCATAATAATGGCTAGTCCAGGAGCTAACATTAATTCTGGTCTTGTAAACATTACTTCCCTTGCCTCATTTAACATCATTCCCCATTCAGCATTTGGGGCTTGAATTCCTAACCCTAGGAATGAAAAGCCTGATACTTGCAAAATCATCGAACCAATTGAGCTGCTCGAAATCACTGCGATATCAGAAAATGTAACAGGAACCATGTGCTTATAAATAATTTTCACGTCACTAATACCTGATGCTTTGGCAAATTTCACATATTCTTTTTCAGCAAACTGCATAACAGACGTTCTGATTATTCGAGCAAACCATGCCCATTTAATCAAGGTAAACGCAATCAATATATTTTCAAGCCCCACACCTAAAATACCAACAACAGCTAATGCCATTACATATCCTGGAAAAGATAGCATCGTGTCACAAATTCTCATAACAGTGGCATCTACTTTTCCTCTAAAGTAGCCTGCTAGAAATCCTAAAACCGCTCCAATCAAGACAGATATGAATAATGCAACTAAAACCCATAAAACACTGGGACGAATGCCATAAATAATTCTGGATAAAATACATCGTCCTAAGTGATCATTACCTAATAGGTAATCCCATGATGAAGAAGCATAACGAAGGCTCATATTTACTTCTTCAGGGTCATGTGGAGCAAATATAGGGGCGAAAATGCCAACAACGATTGTTACAACGATAACTATGAGAGAAATTGTGCCTAACCTATCTTTTATTAAATTTTCAAATAGTCTCATTTATATTTCATTCCTTAATTTAGGATTCATCACAGCGTTTATAATGTCGGAAATGGTATTAAATAATACAAAGGCCACTGCTAAAATAAGTACATACGCTTGTATAATCGGGAAATCCCGGCCTAGAATAGCTCGAACACTTAAACTTCCTAATCCTGGCCAAGCAAATACATTTTCTATAACGACTGTACTTCCCAATATAATAGGTATAGCCATACAAAATATCGAAATGGCCACTTGCAATGAATTTCTTAAGATGTGCATGGTGACTTTCCTCTCTGTTAAGCCACATGCCCTTCCATACAGTACATAGTCTTCATTTAAATTACTCAACATCGAACTTCTAACGACCCTAAAATAAATGCCTGCATAGCTTATCGCAATGACAATAACCGGTAGAATATAACTTTTATACGACTCCATTCCGCTTGTTGGCAATAAATCCACTTTTACGGAAAAATACCAAATCATAAGAGTCGCCATCCAGTATGACGGCATTGCCGTTAGGAAAAATGAAAATCCCCTTACTGACTTATCCATAATTTTCCCCTCTTTCATCGCACAGATCACACCTAAAAGTATCGATAGAACAATAATGACAACAGATGAAACCAACGTTAGTTTTAACGTATTTAGAAAAGCAGGACCAATTAACGACCAAACCGGTTTTCCTGTCACGTAGGAAACCCCAAAGTCCAACTGTAAGCAAGCAATAACCCAATCGAAGTATCGTATAATAAATGGTTTATCCATCCCCAACTCATCTTTCGTTTGAGCAATTAATTCATCTGTTATTGTTGGAACACCTTGCGCTTGCAATACCACTTCAACTGGATCTAAGGGAGAAAGATTAATTAAAATAAACGTTAAAAATGAAATGACCAAAAGTAAAGGGATTGATATGAATAGTCTCTTAATGATGTAACTTCCCATAGAAAATCTCCTTTTAATAGAAATTTAAAAAACCACACTTACTTCTGCAATATAATACTTAGAAGGTTACTCTTCACATAAATAAAAAGGGGAATCTTCCCCTTTTTATTTATATTTCTATTCAAAGTTCATCAGTTCGAATGGTAACTCAAATTGCGTTTGCTTAAATGATATGCCTTTTAAATTTTTTGGGGCAACTACAGTGACACTGCCATTTGAAATGGGAATAAAGACTGCTTCATCATGTACAATCGTCAAAATATCCGCATATAATGATTTTCGTGTTTTCTCATCAGGTGACACCATTACTTCATCAATCTTCTTGTAGAGTTCATCTGCTTTTGCCATGCCACTTGTAGTATGTAAATAAGATGCCTCAGAAGTAAAAGCAGAGATTGTACTTTGTGGATCATACGCTAGTCCCCATGTTTGATTGAATAATAGATCATAGTCACCAGTAGACCTTCTATTAGCAATTGAAGTCGACTCTTCACCGATTATCTCTAGCTGAATACCAATCTCTTTTAATGAACTTTGAATAAACTCAGCCTGTGTTTTTTGGGAAGAAGAAATGCTGTCATAATAAAGTTGCATGGCTAATTTGTTACCGTCTTTCGTTCTAATCGCAGCACCATCCTCTATTGTCCAGCCAGCTTCTTCTAAAATCTCTTTCGCTTCTTCTAAATCATAGCCTCTTTTCTTCAAATCAACATCTGCATAATTGACGTTAGGTGAGAATAGTGTATTGGCTACTGTTTCCGTACCATTTAAAATATCCTTACTAATGGTTTCTCTATCAATCGAGTGCCAAATGGCTTCACGAACAGCTGTTTCACTTACTGGATTATCAGATTTACTGCTATTTGCTACAATCATTTTCGTATTCATTGGTTCACTTCTAACCAACTGATAATCACCTGAATCAACTAATTGATTCATTGCCTCTACATCAAGACTGTCTGCACCGCGGTCATCAGTAAAAACAAAGTTTACTTCTCCTTTTTTTAAGGCTAAAAAGGTCGTTTCCCCTGCTGGGAGAACTTTAGACGTGATTTTTTTTATTTTTGGTGAGCCACCCCAGTAATTTTCATTTGCTTCAAATATAGCGTACTCATCTGTTTTATGTTCAGTCAGAGTATATGGTCCTGTACCGTTAAAACCTTCTACACCTTCTTTTGTTCCACCATTCTTAAAATCTTTAGGCGATATGAATACGTAAGGTCTGGTCATAGACAATTCAACCAAAGTTGGGTAGTATGCTTCTGATAGCACAAGTTCAACTGTATAAGCATCTACTATATTTACACTTTCTATTTTTGTAGATAATTTAATCCAAGCATGCTTTTTTGCGTTGTTTTGCACAGCCTCAATATTTTTCTTTACTGCCTCTGCGTTAAATGGTTCTCCATCATGGAATTTCACATCTTTTCTTAAATGAAAAGTGTATACTTTTCCATCTTCTGAAATTCTCCAGGATTCAGCAAGCAAAGGTTTAATCCCATCTTCTGTATTTTCAACCAATGATTCATAGACCATCCCTTGAGCTGGCATTGAACCTGTATACAGATGCGGGTTCATATCATTAATATCTTTGGAGGATGCATAAACTAACTCTTTTGAGCTATTCGTTGAATCAGCACCTTCCTTTTTCTTACTATTAGATTTTTCTGCAGAGCAGGCAACTAGAATAGATAAAACCAAAAATATTAGAGATGCTAACTTAAATTTTTTAACTAACAATATATTTCTCTCCCTTTAATTTGAATTAATTCACCTTTTACTGGTCAAATATGATCTAAATTGAAAAAATCCCCCTTTTGTAAATCGAAATGATTACTATTTACACAGTATATTACTCTATTAACTTAAGACAAGTACTATTCCTACTTCTTTGCGCTTATACTTTTTCCTATTTCACTGCATATCATATTCAAATCTTCATCAAAGCTTTGAACAACAAATGCATTAGATAGCAATTCATCTTCATGGAATTGAGCCACTTTTTCAATTTTATTCTCGTATGTTTTAATGAATTTATCTATTGTTGGACAATTTACATTTAAATATTTTGCAATTCCTTGAATTATTTTTATACGATAATAGTCTTCTTTAGGCATCCTAGGGATATCCAAATATCCTTCCCTATTGACGAACATTTTTCTAATTGGAACAGCAGAAAAATCATAATATTTCCCATCCTTATCTGGTTCTGAAAAAGGATCGATCAACAGTGCGGTATAACGTATATATAATAAATATTCTTGATGGATAGCTTCTAAATGATTAAAATTCTCTATATCATGACGTGATAAACTTTCCAATCTCACGGGATAATTATCATCTGTCATAAATTTAAGTAGATTTAAATTTTCTATATTTAATTTCCCTAAGATATTCATGATTTCTTTCCATTGAGCCAGCATATCCCTAATTAAATATTGTGTAATGGGCCCCTCAGGATAAAGTTTATAAACATATTTCTTGCTTTCTAAGTCACCAAATATTGCACGTAGTGTGAAATCATTCATAAACAACGGTGGGTGAACATATAAAGAAATATTTCTCGTTTCTGCTTCTATTGGAGATTTCATATTTTCAAGAGTAATACCTAATTGTTCATATAACTTACATAGTCCCTCGACATTTTTAGATGGATAATGTGTAGAGCCTATATGAATTTTTTTCTTGACTGCTGTTGTTAAAACATGATTAGAAGGTTTATCGTGCATCCATCGTGTATCACCGTAATATGTAGAAAAACTGATAATTTCCGCATCTGAATTAAGCTGGTTCATATAATTATTGATTAAGCTATTGGAACCGAAAGTCGGAGAAATTAATACAATACACCTTACTTGTTTTAATTTCTCATTATTAATTTGTTTTAATACTTCTATATAAGCATCCGTTGTTACAGCAAGAATAATAGTATCCCATTCACCCTTAATTGTTCCATAACCCCTAAAAACTTGATCAATGAAGCATTCACCCTGCATAGTTCGATGCTTTTCATTTTGAACGCTTACACGAACTAAATGATTACTTTCCTTAAGTGCCTCAAAAAAATTTTCTGAACGAACAGATTCTCTCCCAACAATTCCTACGTAGCAATTCAATTGGTTTTTTAGATTCATAGCTAGTTGGATAGATGTTGGGCCAGTGCCTAATAGTAGGACTCGCTTAAAATCATTCATAAAGGCCTCCTTTTCTTACAATTTAATAAGCTATGCTTTTTTATACAATGCGATATCAAACACATGATCTGGACGCAATATTTCTTCAACCATCTTCCACTTCTGCCCATCAACCTCTCTTGATGGAAAATTAAATAAGGACTTCAAATGATTACCATATCTCATAGCAACAACTACGTTTTCATTCGTTAATGTATGTAATTGATCCAATATGTAATATTTACTTTCAACAGTTGAACTAAAAATGATATGAGTCACGTTTTTCGTAAAATCAAGATTTTCCACTAATATTTTTTCTAATCTAATATTTAATCCATTTCCTAATTTCTCTACTACGTTTCGTCCAAGTTGAATAGCCTCATCATCAATATCTATGCCTACAACCTCTGCTCCTGTTCGCTTAGCGATTAATAATGGCGTCATTGGAAATGAACCTGATCCTACTAACAATACTTTTGACTCCGAAGTAATTTGAAAACTGCCAAATTCTTTTTCAATACATGATTCTATATTTTTAAAATAGTCTGCCTTTTCACTATTTCCATCCAGTAGCTTGATTGCACGATATTTCTCCATAATAGCTACACAAAGTGCCGATTTTCTTCTTAGGTTCATCACAAGTTGATTCAAATCACTAGATTCTTGTAGTTCTAATTGTTTCCAAGCTTCTTTATTCCTCTCGTTTGTTATGAATTTTGAATAGTCATCTATTAAACTCTCTACCTCTGAACAATTATTGATTGTATTATCATAACTTCCTGCTAAACCATCAAATTTTTGTGAAAACTCACTTAAATATTCTTGAAAAGTTATTAATGCATTCATTAATTTTCCCCCAGTACAATGTTATAACTAACCATCTATAAAAGCTTTGCCTTGTGCTACTATTTGGACCGACCCTTCAATCAAAAGGCTTGTTAATTCTTCTCCATGACAAGTAGCAAATACCTTAATATCGCCACCGGGTTGCCTTATATTTGTAACAATCTCCCCTTTATTCTTCCAAGCTAAATAGGCTCCTAAGGAGGCTGTACCGGAACCACACCCCCTTTCCCATATCATACTATCTAAATGTGGGACATAAATGAGAGGAGCCATTTCCTTAGATTTCGATTTATACAATAAAACGCCGATCAAGTTAGCACCTAATGTTACTCCAAGTAACTTTGCTAAAGATTGCGCTTTTTCCCTTACTGTTTTACTAAATTCCTCCACTTCTATCACAATGTGTATAAATTCATGGTATCTCACTATAATCATATTCAAATCGTTGCCATCATACTTTATTGTTCTCTGTTCTATCTTTTTAGGAATAGGCATAGTAATCAGACAGTGATATTCATCTAAATTTCTTTTCATTTGACATGTTATTAATTTATCTGTGCCTGAGGCCTCTAATATTATCTCCGCCAAATCATTATGCTTTAGTCCTTTTTCAGATGCTATAAAAGCTGCCAGTGCCATACAAGCATTACCACAAAACTCACCTCCAGCCATTTGTAACTTTGCAGCTGCTTTATTATTTATCGGCTTTTCTATAAATCCAACTTGTTCTGCATGCACGCTGTCGTATGACATGATTTTCGAAGCAATGTGCTTATACTCTTCAACTAGAAAATTAGTTTTAACGAGAATTGTCATATTTTGTGTTGGATTAAATTTTATAAAATCTATTTCCTGGATCATCTCAACTACCCTCTACACTTATATTTTTGGGTTTTCCTTTCTTCATAAAGTATTATTCACCGCAAATAGTAATGATTACGATTTATAATCGCAAAATGAATTATAGCATAATGTTGGAAAGTGTCAATATTTGGTCTGTTTTTTTTACACTAGTGCCGATTGAGAAGTGTCGTAATTTTCAATTTTATCTCTTTCTATGTTTATCGCTTTGGATTTTATTCGCCATTACATATCGGTGCAGCACGACGATTTATTAGAAATGGGAAGCCAGGCCACAGATATAAGGAGTTAGTCGGGGTATTCTTAGATACTGTTGGTAATATAAAATCCTATTTGCAAATCTGAACAAAAGTAACAAAATGAACCAATCTAGGAATTTATCATGAGGGTTCAACAGCAAAAGGATGGCTTTTCCGTTGAACAAAACTGGGATTTCATTACACAGTACCTTATGGTCGTCAATATATGGGGGATTTCTTTAAAGCACAGAAGGAAAAGATGAGTGGGCATTACAGAAATTAGTAGGAATGTACTTTATAGATATTGATTTTTATCTTATTATTTGATATTGTGAGTTTTATCAAATTATAAATAGTAATAATTACGATTTAAAAAACAAATACAGGATATACGATTTTATGTTTAAGTTATGGGAATCTATCGACTATTTTCTTTTTTAATAAGATTTATTTTCATATTCAATGATTAATCGAAATGTGATGGATATAAGAGAATAAATGATAGGACACTTCATTTTTGCTTTCTCCCTCCCTAACTTATCGATTGTTAAATTTTTGTATAAAAATATTAAGCAGGATTAGTAACAAATTGAACTTGGGGGCCGCACTATGTTAAGATCCATTTACACCATAGCTTTACTAACATTTATTTTTTTATGTACTTTAGGCTGTACAGTTAAGGATAACTCTAAAGAAGAAGATAATATACACGATCAAAGTGTTGGTACAATAAATACAGCTTCTAACCCAAAGGAAAATGAACCTAATATTAACACGGTTCAACAAGAGGCTATTAAAGTCTCTGCAAATCCTCAAAGCATTCCCGTATTAGTAAATAAGTTAAATCCACTTCCTGATAAATACAGACCTGATGACCTTTATTATCCAAATGTACCGTTTATTTTCAAGGAAAAAATCGAAAAACGAATGATGCGCAAAGAGGCCGGGGAAGCCTTGGAAAAACTATTTCTTAAGGCCGAAGAAGACGATATTAAATTAGCCGGCGTATCGGCATTTCGTTCACAGGAAACGCAAGAAGCTATTTTTAATAATTATGTAGAAAGGGATGGGCTTGAAAAGGCTAAAACTTATAGTGCATATCCAGGAACCAGTGAACACCAAACAGGCTTGGCTATTGATGTAAGTGGCATTAATGGCACTTGTGCTGCTGAGGAATGTTTTGGTCAAACTAAAGAGGCTGATTGGTTAGCTAAACATGCAAGTGAGTTTGGATTTATCATTCGTTACCCAGAAGGTAAGCAAGAAATTACAGGCTATAAATATGAGGCTTGGCATATTCGTTATGTAGGTATAGAGATAGCAAAAGACATTCAAGCTCAAGGGGTGACACTCGAAGAATACTATAATGTTCAGCCCGTTTCTAAGTAATATTAAGCCAACTAAGCCAACGACATCTAAAATGCGATGTATCATATTTTAGATGTCGTTGGCTTAACTTTTATATACTGATTACCAAGGTTAATCCCTTCTGCTATGCCTTCGAGCAAACTGTTATTATGAGATACTTAAAGGCATCACAGAACCAATAGTTTTTTTGCATAAGGATGTTTAACATAAATTTCAATTAAATCTTGATTTGTTTTTTTCGTTTCTATTTCATTCAATTCATCTTCACTTTTTATAAATGCTTGGGAAATACTCATCTACAATTTCATCCATTACTGAATAAAAAATGTACATAACTCCTTTATTAATTCATCTGCCCTGTCACCTCTTCAACTTCTTTTAGAAAGTCTAAAAAATGATCTAATTCCTCTTTGATATGCTTTATTGAAAAGCTCTACCCATACGGTTTAGATTGATCTAAAAATGCCTGAACTTGGCTCTCTCCTTTTGCCACATCCAGACCAACAACTGGATTCATTATTTTTCTCTCCTCTACTTACTAACCAGTACCCCTTAGTCATCCATGCGGTGTCATAGCTTCGCTTGTTATACGAGATCTAAGTCCCAACCAGCCTCAAACATGTTTCTACAAGTAGGGGCGGACAGTTTAGTTCACGGGATCAAGTCCCACGCACCCGTACGTCCTACCCTGGCTACTGATATAATAGATTCTATTAAAAAATGGTCAACCAGTAATTTTTTTACTGTTCGACCTTATAATACGAAAGCACCCGTTAGCCATCCATGAAGCGCAAAAATCAGCGCTTCACCACAGAGAATGAAAATTGGTCTCTATGTCGATAATGTTTTAATGGCTGGCGAAGAAGGTCGTTGAACTATGGTGTCTTTGAGCCCATCCGTTAATCTGACTCCGACGACCATGGTGTACCACCGACTGTCGCGCCCTTTATGGGTAGCACTCATGGGAGATTTATCCTTTTTTTGGTCGTCACTCTAGCCTCTACTTAATTTTCTATAATTGGAGGTTTCTGTTTAACGATTTATCAAACTCAATCAGATCACTCATAAGGCTCAGCCTTTTTAAAAAAAGTAATTTTCTAGGTCTATTTTTGTATGCTCTTTTTTGGTTTTAAGAATATTTTAATTTTTATGGGAGTTCATTAAATCGAGTAGGAGGAGGCGCCTAGCCTCCGACCTCTCACACCACCGTACGTACCGTTCGGTATACGGCGGTTCAGTTTAAGTCTGACGTAGTT
>NZ_JBHXAS010000134.1:0-12557 GCF_042727425.1 Peribacillus sp. NPDC060253 | reverse complement strand
GTTATAAACTTATAAGTCTATATTATAAAATGACCTTCCTAGCATATTTCTAGCCTTTAATCGTTATTTCCAGCGTTTGTTTGAGAGGGAATATTAGAAGTCCACCCTTTCTTTTACCAGCCATTTTTGCAGTGTTTTTCAAATCCAACTGAAGTGGGTGATTGTATGAATTTCCTATCCCTCCGCTATTTCATAGAGGTTTCCAACCATCTTAGTTTCAGTGAGGCTTCCAAAACCCTGCATATATCCCAGCCCGGACTTAGCCAACAGATTTTATCCCTCGAAAAACAATTAGGCTTTAAATTATTGAATCGAACGACAAGAAAAATTACATTGACAGAAGAAGGAGAGTACATCTATAAAAAACTAGCTCCTTCCTTTGAAGATATTGAGAAAACAGTGAATTACATAGTTGAAAATAAAACCATTCCCAAGCCTAAACTGAATATTGCTACCGTCCCCTCTGCAGCTAGCATATTTAT
Source organism: Peribacillus sp. NPDC060253 (assembly GCF_042727425.1). Taxonomy (NCBI): domain Bacteria; kingdom Bacillati; phylum Bacillota; class Bacilli; order Caryophanales; family Bacillaceae; genus Peribacillus; species Peribacillus sp. NPDC060253. Next base: position 12,075 of record NZ_JBHXAS010000134.1, on the reverse strand, counting down.
CCCGAAGCTATTAAAAAAGGTTGTGGGGGAATACCCGGAAACAGAATTTTACGTTCATGAAACAACATCCTCAAGGGCCGTAAAACTCGTAAACCAACAAAATTATCACATCGGTTTCATCCGAACGCCCATTCACAGTAACATCATCGCCAATGAAGGATTAAGCATGATTGAATTCATGAGATTCCCTTTACAATTAGTCGTTTCCATTGATCATCCACTAGCCCAAAAGGATGCTATACATTTATACGAAGCAAAAGACGAACCTTTTATCCATTATGATGCCGTTCAAGCACACTCCCTTCAATTCCTTTTGGAAAAGGCATGTCTGACTGCTGGATTTTCACCTAAAGAATTATGTAAAGGCTCTGAATTACTGACGATCGCCAATCTAATATCCAATAACTTAGGTGTAGCACTCATGCCAGAAGATATGGTGAGTTTGTTGGGAAAAAGCAAAGTTAAAGCCTTGAACATCGATAACTCGGAATTATCCAGTTCCATATCGGCAGTATGGAAAAACACAGATGCATCAATGCTGACTAAGCATATTTTGAAAACGTTAGAGAATGATCATGATTTCAAGTAAAACTATACTAATCAGTGTTAAAAAAGCCCCATTTCTCTTTTAAGACACTGAGAAATGGGGCATTTAATATTGGATAATTTCACCTCTTAAACTTCTTATTGGCGATGGGGCGGGACCCCTTCCATAACTTATAAAAACCTTATATTAGCAAACTCCCCATATTGGTAGTGACTAATTATATCAATGCATAGCATGCTTTGACTTAAGAAAATATAAATACTCTATTCCAGCAGCGGTTATCTTAGTGCCGGCCCTTCCTCTGCCTTTGACGACAAATCCTTCGCTTTCTAAAATATCCAAGCGGCGACGGATCTGCTGAGGGGACAAGACAAAGGCCGTTTCTTGACTTTGACTTGAAATCAGTTCTCTGCTTGCCGCTTTCCCTTTTTCATTGCATTGCTTGATTACTTCCAAGATGAAAGCGCGCTCCTGCATTTCGAGCATACTTTCACAGACGGGATAATCCGCCGTCACACTTACTTCCACAAGCCCGTGCATGAACGGAAGGTCACTTTTCGTCACGACATTTCCCTCACAAACCGTCAGCATGTAATCCATTGTGCTTTTAAGTTCCCGTATATTGCCGGGCCATTCATATTGCATGAAATACTCCAGAACGTCTTGCTCTACTTTTACCCACTTCCCGCTTTTTGTGATGAGATGCTTTATCAAAAGTGGAATATCCGCTCTTCTCTCTTTGAGTGACGGTATGTAAAGATTGAGTACATTCAGACGGTAAAACAAGTCTGTTCTGAATGAACCGTCCCGCATCTTATCATGAAGATTTTTATTCGTAGCGGTAATCACCCTAACATTAATGGGAATGATTCTTTTGCCGCCAATTCTGCGGATTTCCCCCTCCTGCAGAACTCGAAGCAGATGGGATTGAACTGTGAGACTTATGTCACCAATTTCATCCAAAAAGATAGTCCCGTTATCCGCCATTTCAAACAGCCCTTTCTTGCCTCCCCTTTGCGCTCCTGTAAATGCCCCTTCTTCGTAGCCAAACAATTCACTTTCAAGTAAAGTTTCTGTTAAAGCGCTACAGTTGACAGCCAGAAACGGCCCGTTCTTTCGCAAAGAATGCTCATGAATAGCATGAGCAAACAGCTCTTTTCCTGTTCCTGTCTCACCCTGGATCAAAATTGGATGCTCCGACAAAGCAAGCTTCTTGGCAATCTGCTTACGCTCTTTCATTACTTCATCCTCACCGATAATATCATCAAAGCAGTATTTCGTATAAAAGCCTTTATTTCGCATTTCTCTTTGTGCTGTCTTTTCTATTTCAAAGGCTTGATGTACACTTTTGAAGGTTGCCACGATTGTATTTTCTTTCATCATTTGCAACCTAAAAATCACCACATCCACGCCGTCTATGTCGAAGAACTTACTTTCCTCATCACTTTCCATGATGAAATCGGTAATATCCCGGCGATTCATTACATGCTCTAGATACTTATTAACCACATCTTGGGCTTCAACATGGAACAGCGCCGCAAGCTGGTTATTGAATACCGTTATCAGCCCTTTCTCGTTAACGACCAATATTCCGTCATCGACAGTCCCCAACACATTTTGGATGTGTTCGCTCATCTGCAAGGCAACCCGCTCTGCATACAAAAGCTTACGTTGTAATTCAATGATATTGCTAATATACCTTTCTGAAATCTTAGAGGATATATCCTTGTTCAAACCGCAGCATTCTACAACTTCCAGAATTGTTGTTATATCAAAAAGACGCACGCCTATATCGATAACTTCTTTTATGTAGGAGGGGCAAAGATGAGTTTCCCCTGGTGAAACGGCAATTTGGACATCCTCATAAAACAATATCCCCTTCCGAAAAGGGATAAATTTAACATGATCGATACCAAGCTGATATAAGGATTCAATAAGACTTATATTGGCATCATCATCATCATTTACCAGCAGAACTGCTGTACCATCAGGTATTCTTAAAAGTTTGTCAATGTATTCATGATTAACTGTTCTCTTTCCCACAATTATTTTCTCGGCATGTACGCTATACATACCCTTTTTATTCTCATAAGCGGCATCTGATGAATATAAGATCATTCTATCTTCCAGAGAAAGTGGTATTCCTTCATCAGCAGCATAGCTTGTGACATGAACATAGTCTCCAAGCAATTGTTCCAGCTGTTCCTGCAAGGCTTGCTTTGTTTTTGAGCTTCCCGCAATAAGTGTAAGTGAGGATTTTGACATAAAAACACCTACCTCTCCCTTCAAATTGGTTCTATTATATCACCAAAAAGAACCAATAAAGACCTTAAACTCCAATCCAACCATAAAGATTTCATAAAAATCAATCTTTACATATTGGCATGGATTTTGCTTGTTACCTGTATAAAGGAGGAAAAGCGTTTTAATTCTATGCATGTATTTTAAAGACAAAGGAGAGACACTTATGAGCCAAATAGAAGAGAAGGTTGTTTCGCTTGGAACATCAGGAAAAAAAGAGAGAAAAATCAATGTGTTTGTATTGCTGCTCTGCATTCTTGCAATAGCAACTCTATTCACTTACATTTTGCCTGCAGGGGAATATGTACGGATTGAAGCGGACGGACGGACTACTGTTGACGCCAATTCTTTCAAATGGATAGAATCCGCACCGGTCGGATTTTTCGATATGATGAAAGCTATTCACACAGGCATGGTAGAAGCCGGAAATATTATCTTTTTCTTATTGATCATCGGAGGGTTTTTCGGTGTTTTAAGAGCAACAGGTACGGTCGATGTACTGATCGCCACAATGGCTCGGAAGTTGGCGAAGCGTGAAAAGTTATTGATTCCTGTCGTGATGCTGTTTTTCGCTGTAGGCGGCTCCTTAATGGGGATGGCGGAAGAAACACTTGCTTATCTTCCTCTTATCATTCCACTGGCATTGGCTCTGGGATTCGACACTATTACAGGAACCGCCATTGTCATAGTAGGAGTAATGTCAGGGTTTACAACTGCCGTCATGAATCCATTCACAGTTGGGCTTGCCCAAGGAATCGCAGAATTGCCGATGTTCTCAGGTATAGGCTTCCGCCTTATTTTATTTGTTATCGTCTACCTGGTTTCCGTTCTTTATATCTATCGTTACGCAATGAAGGTAAAGAAAAATCCTTCTCAAGGAATCTACGGAAAATATACAAAAGAAGAATCAAAAAAACTGCTGCAATCAAGTGCGAAGTTAACAAAGGGACATAAGTTCATCTTAGGCGCTTTTTTAATTAACTATATCGTCTTGGCGTTTGGAGTTATCAAGTTTCAGTGGTACATGACAGAAATCGCTGCCTTATTCATCGTATTGACGATCGTAATTGGAATCATCGGAAAATTATCAGCAGATCACATCGTCAACTCCTTTATCAATGGATCCGCAGCCTTGCTCGGCGGCGCTTTGATAATCGGCGTATCACGCGCCATTCTAGTCGTATTGAATGAGGGACATATCGTCGACCCTATGCTTCATCAAGTATCTGAATCTATCCAGCATATTCCGGCCTATTTAAGCGTTGCCGGCATGTACAGTTTCCAAACTCTTATTCATTTCATTCTAGCGTCCGGCACCGGTCATGCGATGCTGACCATGCCAATTATGGTGCCGCTTGCAGACATATTGGAAATTACACGCCAAACCGCAGTGTTGTCCTTCTCTTTTGCGGACGGAATCGGAAATATGATTTTCCCGACCGCTACCACCTTGATGGCGGGCTTGGCAATCGCAGGCATTCCGTGGACAAAGTGGGCGAAGTGGATTCTCCCGCTGGTGCTCATTCAATATCTCATCGGATTGATAGCTGTCATCACAGCTCACTTTATCGGATATGGTCCATTCTGATTTTATAGATTACTAATTATACACAGGAGGAGAAACGCATTGCTTACTTTAATCAAAAATGGCGAGATATACTCACCCAATTACTTAGGACGGAAAGACATATTGATTACAAATGATAAAATCGCATTCATAGATGACAGAATCGAAATTCCTGACAACTTTGCTCCTATTCAAATCATTGATGCGACTAATCTTTTGGTTGTTCCAGGTTTTATCGATTCACATGTTCATATAATCGGCGGGGGCGGCGAGGGCGGATTCAAAACCCGCACCCCCGAGCTACAGCTCACTGATATTACAACTTCAGGAATTACAACACTGGTCGGCTTACTTGGCACGGACGGAACTACGCGTAGAATGGAGAGTCTTCTCGCCAAGGCGCGTGCGCTTGAAGAAGAGGGTATTTCCTGTTTCATTCATACTGGCTCCTATCAAGTGCCAGTTAAAACATTGACAGGTAAAATCGAAGACGACATTATTTTAATCGACAAAATAATCGGTGTCGGGGAGATTGCCATCTCAGACCATAGATCATCAGAACCCACATTTGGAGAATTAACTAAAATCGCTGCAGCGGCTCGCAACGGCGGTATCCTGTCAGGAAAGGCCGGTATTATAGAAGTGCATGTAGGGGACGGTGATGGAGAGCTCTCATTGTTACATGAAATTGCTGATAAAACCAACATTCCGATTCGGCAGCTCCATCCGACACATATCAACCGAAATGAAGGATTATTCAGGGCGGGAATTGATTACGCTAAGAAAGGCGGATACGTTGACTTTACTACAAGTACCATTCCTCAGTTTTTAGAGGAAGGGGAAGTGAAGTGCAGCATGGCCTTGCGCATGATGCTTGAAGAAGGGGTTCCAGTCGGTCACATCACCTTCTCTTCAGACGGGCAAGCAAGCCTTCCCTTTTTTAACTCCCATGGGGAGTATGCCGGCCTTCAAGTAGGAAAAGTATCATCGCTATATCAAGAAGTGCGTGATGCTGTTTTAGAGGAAGGCATCCCTCTGGAAACCGCACTGAAGGTCATCACCACAAATCCCGCACAAGTGCTGAAGCTTTCAAGCAAGGGCAGCATCCAATCCGGGAAGGATGCCGATATCGTATTGTTACAAAAGGAAACATTGACAATTGACACTGTAATGGCAAGAGGACAAGTTATGGTAGAAAAGGGGGTTACTTTGATAAAAGGAACATTTGAATGAATAACAGACAAGGTACACGTTATCGCAAAATTGTCATGTCTCGCATTGTTTGGATCCCAATGGGCATCTCCTGGTATTTACCTTTCTTCTAAAAAATCTTGTTCTATCCTTACATGGTCCGTATTATTGGATATATGTTACAGGCGCCTTCCTTAAAACAATCTAAAAAGTCGAATTCCTAGCTGTGAAGGAATTCGACTTTTTGCTATACAAAAATTTCTGCGTATTGAATCCAATAAATGCTTTTTCAGTCATCATTATTTGAACAATATCCAATTGCCTCTCATTACATTTAAATCAGTTTATTGAGACGCCCTATCCGTCACTTTTTACTTACGGGTCTCGCAGAGCCTCGTTACAAGCTATAGGTCAACTAAATAAGGAAGTACTATGCATCGGCTGGACTTTCGCTTTAGGATCAATATAAGCTTTAGCATTATTGACTGCCGTTGGGCCTTCACCAAATCCGGAAGCAATTAATTTAACCTTTCCATCATACGTACAAATATCCCCGGCTGCGTAAATGCCTGAAATATTTGTTTCTTGTTTGGAGTTAACGATAATTGCATTTTTATTGATGTTTAGACCCCATTCTTTAATCGCACCAAGAGAAGAGACAAAGCCGTAATTAATAATTAAATCATCTACGTCCACCACTTCTTTTTGTTGAGTCTTAGTGTGTTCTAAAACAATTTGAGTAATCTGATCTGCTCCTACCAGTTCTGCAGGAATATAAGGTGTTTTGACCTCAACAGAGGAATTCACTAATTTTTCGACACTATGTTCATGAGCACGGAACTTATCTCTTCTGTGTATCAATGTTACTTTTTCAGCAATCGGTTCTAACATAAGGGCCCAATCAACAGCAGAATCTCCACCGCCTAGAATCGCCACTTTCCTTCCTTTAAAGCGGCTCATATCATTCACAAAATAATGTAAATTCTTATTTTCGAACTGTGTTGAATCTTCTAATTCTAGTTTACGAGGCTGAAAAGCTCCATTTCCAGCAGTAATGATTACTGATTTTGAGAAATGCGTTTCAAGGTTTGTTGTGATCTTAAATGTTCCGTCTGCTTGTTTTTCTAACTGTTCAACTGCTTCTTCAAGACAAATTGTTGGTTCGAATACCTTCATTTGTTCTTTTAAATTCTCTATCAATTCCTGAGCCCTTACTTTTGGAAATCCAGCTATATCATAAATGAATTTTTCAGGATAAAGAGCCGAGAGCTGTCCTCCCAATTGAGGAAGACTTTCAAGGATTTTCACCTTCGCTTGCCTCATTCCCCCATAAAACGCCGTAAACAACCCAACTGGGCCCCCGCCAATTATTGTTATGTCATAGACCTTCTTTTCTTCTGTCATTGTAATCACTCCTTGTCATTCTATGTTGGTTGCTCATACTGAAAATGATTTGCTGATTGTAAGAGATTGACTTGTAAAGTTTCTACAAAAAATAAACTAGAGGTGTCAATTTCCTTAGTTAATATTCATCTATAATCCGTTACAAACGTCCTCATTGATTACATTTATAAATATTATTCAAATTTATTAGGATTACCATCAAAGGATATTTGAGCTACTTTAATAGAATCGGTTGGACATCCTTCTGAAGCATCTATCATATCTTCCTCGAGTTCATCGGGTATGATCTCTGCCCCAACATTATTATCCAATATAACAAACGCAATACCTTCTTCATCGTAATCATAAATATCAGGAGCTGAAGCACCACAAGCTCCGCATGCAATACAAGTTTCTTTATCCACGATCGTATAGTTTGCCATTTTTACTATCCATTCCCCTCTCTAATATAAGCCCTGTTTTTTTACTAAGGCATTTATAAGGTTTTGAAGCCTTAGGCAATTCCTATTCTTTATTTCCTTACTCGATATCATTCAAAAATTCTAGGATGCTTGAATTAAACTTTCTGGGATTTTCCTGGTAACACAAATGACCGCCATCTGGAATTATCACTAGCCTGGAATTTATTAATTCTTCATGAATTGCTTCTGATTCCTTTATAGGCGTTACAGTATCCAATTCACCACAAATTACAAGAACAGGAACATCTATATGAAATAACGATCTCATTTGATTTAGATGATAAAGAGAATAGGCTACCGAACGGTATCCTGCCGGTCTTATCTGTGTCATGATCTCTTTTACTCGCTTATAGACTTTTTCTGAAGCATGGGGAGATAGCAAGGCTTTTATCCTCTTTTCCGCTATCTCCTCAGTAGAAAGGTTTTCTATCGAAAATAATCGATTTTTCAATTTCGTCTCGTTCTCTTCTGGGGTTAGAGCAGCAGCCCCTCTTGTCGAATCGGCTAATATAAGTTTATTAATCTTATTTGGGTACAGGATACAGTACTCTATCGCAATTGCCGCTCCCATTGAATGGCCGAGCAGATGGATTTTTTCCAACTTTAGTTGATCTAGCATGCCGTTCAGAATCCGTGCAAACTCTTTAAAATTTCTAAATTCCTCTGCTGGATCTGAACTTTTTCCATAACCAGGAGCATCCCATGCAATTACTGTATAATGCTCCTTTAATTCATGGATTTGCTCCTTCCATGACTGTGAATTATTACTCATACCATGTAACAATACTAATGGTTCTCCATTACCTTCTATTTCATAATGAATACTTAAATCTTCTACTTTTACGTATGGCATAATATCAGTCCCCCTTACTTGTAATTGGTATATCTTTCTTGAGCAATGGATTTCCAGACTACTGTAATTTTTTAGGAAAATATCTAACTCTTAATTCACCTATACTTGAAATATCTTTTCTTAAAGTAGCCAATGATTTACCTCATTTAGTTTCTCTTGACGGAAATAGCTTTCGTTTTGATTCGATATGGAAAGTGCTTCCTTACCTGCAATGTCCGGAACTTGATCTGTTTATCGATACGTTTCCCTGACACTGTCGTACAGCATCAACATCATTAGCGTTCCAGCAACATCTTATGATTTGTTTCCAAAGAACCACGACCTGTCTGCTAAAAAATAAGGATTAAGCAAACGCCGACAAATAGCGGACTGATAACAGGGATTTTTTTTATGTAACAAGACACTAAACTTAAGTAGCAGAAATTCTATTTCCTTTCCGGTCTTACAAATAAAGCAAAATACAGTATTCCAAAAACTGTGCCAGCCTAGCCAAGTCCTCGCACTGACAATCCACCATCGCTGGAAATGACTTCACCTGTAATCGCGCGTGATTCGTCAGAAGCTAACAGTACATACGTCGCAACGTGATCTTCCGGCATCTGGGCAAGTTGAAGAGGATTTCGTTTTTTTATGCTGCTTGCTTTCGTATCATTATCGACGATTTTCACAAATGGACGCAGTGGCGGGATCACCGAAAGTGCTGTCAATGTACCCCCAGGCGCTACCGCATTTACCCGGATAGAAGGCGAGAGCTCGAACGCAAGCTGGCGCATCAATCCAATTTGGGCGTGTTTGCTCGCTGTGTACCAAACACCGCCGCCATCTGGATAAAAACTTGCACCGGACACAGTGAAAATTATTGTGCCATTTGTTTTTTGCAGTTCTTCAAGAGCTGCTTTCGCTCCGAAAAAAGATCCTTTTACGTTAATATTGAGAAGGAAATCATACGCTTCGGAAAGCGCCTCAGGAGTCACATCGGCAAATTTAGCAAATCCATCGAACACGCCGGCATTCGCAATGAAAACATCTAACTTTCCGTATTGTTCGACCGTAGCTTGGACCGCTCGTTCATTGTCTTCGTATTTGCTTACATCTCCCTGATAAGTAAGGATATTTCCACCAAATTCTTCTTTCATTTTCGCTAATGTGTCTTTAGAGCGGCCGATAATGCTCACTTTTGCTCCTTCTTGTATAAAACGGCGTGTGACAGCTTCCCCTATTCCTGAAGCTCCCCCTGTAATCATTACGACTTTATCTTTTAAAGTCATTCCCATGGTCTCCACCCCTTCTATTATTTTTTATTCCTGGTGAACGGTTATACAAAGATCTAGGTTTCAATCATGTATACGGTCTTGATAGAGAGCACATATTTTTTTCAAATTTCTTATGGGACATTAATCTTCTCTTTATTCATGATATTTAGTTCCATATATAAAAGAACGTTTTAATATAAACAATTTTAGTAGTCTGTAAAAAAATGAAACCACCTTTTGAAATACCCTACTTGATTTGCAACTCGTGATTCCAAAATATATCAATCTGTGGTTATCCTTACTCCTATGTACTCGTAAAAGGTCTACAAGATTTGACTCTTGACGACTTCATTGTAGCTTCTCAGTAAGATTCCAGCTCGTATTCTTACTGAGAAACCACTTCTAAAAAACGCATTATATTAAACTTTTAGCCTTTTATCGATTTATCGAACACCAATTCCGCTAGAACCGCTAGAGGCTTTACTTCATTTGCCAAGTGGGCTGCTGCTGTCCACTAGATTTACCCATTTACAAAGTTACTTTATTTCCCGTCGTGTTACTTAGGTGATATTCAAGAGCTTCTTGTTTAATCATAAACAAATACGCGACAAACCCGAAAGCGGCTGCTACAATCAGCATAGCAATGGAAGGACCAAAATCACCGCCAGACAAATCGCGGCTCCACCCCATAATATAGCTTGAAAATCCACCCATAATATTTGTGAATCCCATTAAACCGGCTGCACGGCCCGCTGTTTCAGGTGTTGAAAATTTAATGATGAAAAAATTGGTTAGATGAAACATTCCTCCCTGAGATCCCATAGCGAGCCCCATGGAAACGCCAGCCAAAATAGGACTTGGTGCAATAACAGCAATTGTCAAAAATACGGCTGTCAGTATGAAAAGAATCGTCGCCAGTAAACTCGGGCGCTTCGTTTTGTCCGCCAAAAATCCCCCAGCCAGGACAAACCCAAGTGCAAATAGCCAGGATAATGAAGTAATCCCAGTCATCGCTTCCCTTTCAAAGCCTTTAGCCTCAACAAGATATGTAGGCAGCCAAATACTGATTCCAAAGAAAAGAAAGGACGACATCAAATTGCCAAACCAGACAATCCAATAACGATAATCCTTAGCGAAGAATTGCTTCGACTGCACATCATTAGCCTCGTCTTTTTGGCGAATATAGGAGACTTCTTCTTTACTGACGCGTGGATGTTCTTCTGGCGTGTTACGAGTCAATAACAGGAACATTGGAATATTGATAAGTAAGTTAAAGGCAGCGAGGGCAAAGAATGCCGCCTGCCAATGAAACGTTGAAATAATCAGAATGAGTATAACGGTACCCAATGCCGGGCCAAGATAGTTGCCCGTAATCCAGAATGACTGTGCCCTGCCAAGTTCTCGTTTATTAAACCAATTCGAAATAAATTTACCAGATATCGGAATCATCATACCTTCCCCAATTCCGAGGATGACCCTGCTGATTAAAAACATTTCGTATGAAGTGGACAGCCCCCCCATCACCATGGTTGCTGTCCATACCAGTAAACCTAAAACTGCTGTTTTCCGTGCGCCTAACTTGTCAATAATAACGCCCCAAAAAATGTTGGAACAGGAGTATGAAATCATGAATATAAAGGAGATCAAACCAATTTTTGCATTTTTATCCGGGCCGGTTAATCCAAGATCACTTAAAAATCCCGGATCCGTTTGGATAACGGAGATACCCACTTTATCAATCTGACCGAAAAACCAGAAGAAAAAAATAGGAATTGCAATGTACAACCATCTTTTTTGACCTTGTAACATGTTATTTCCCCCTTATAAATAGGCTCCTTTGAATGCGCTTTCATGATTTCCGATAAAGAAAATGTCTATCATACTATTAAACTTGACCTACTCCTCCTTTCAAAAAAATAGCAGCAACCCGTTGTTTTATATAAAAAACAATGTTACCGATATTTAATGTTATATCGAATTTTCATAATAGTCAATAATATTCAAACTATTTTTTTCAAGACAAAAAATAGTTTTGTATACAAAACAAAATAAAGTATTGTTTCGTTGAAAACAACACGAAACAATACCTTCACCATTGACTTTCCCTGTATCACATAAAACCGGATAACGTTTCTGCAAATTTTGAGCCTTAGGAAACTCCTATGGAGCCCCCCTCCTACTGTTCCAGATTAAAACCTTTTACTTGAACGGACTCTAGACTTAGTAGATTCTTCAGTCCGTAGCATCTCCGGATTTTGGGCATGATGGACATTTTCTCGATTCGATTAATGAAGTTTCAAAAATAATTATTGAGTTGCATTAATCATGGATTCCTGTTCAGCACCCCAACTTATGCTACAGCTTGAGGTGAATAAAGCATACAATTCGTGAACCGCCCATCAACAATTCCTTCGATAGGTAAACCCAAAATTGAAGAATGATTCTTCATCCGCTCAATCATTGTCTTTCTTTTATAACGATTCTTTATACATATATAA
>NZ_JBHXAS010000133.1:0-12581 GCF_042727425.1 Peribacillus sp. NPDC060253 | reverse complement strand
GTAAAATTAAAAGGCATGAGCCCGGTAGATTACCGGATTCATGCCCTCAAGGCTGCCTAATTAAATAAAGTGTCTAACTTTTTGGGTTCACTTCAGAATTTGTCCGGATCTTTATGCTTTTTAGGTCAATCTAATTTCTTGTTAGCTGAGGTTTCTTTAATGGATAAGTATAACATCATCAATGTCACAAACCAGCTAATGAGTGAAGCGAATGGAACCGTTGCTTGAAAGGAATCCATGATGGTGAAGAAAATAGTGGTAAGCGTAATGCTGTAAGCACCAATTCTCCATAGATGCCTATAGGAAGTCGAACGGCCAAGGGCACTTTTGAAAAGAAGACCGAAAGCTGCAAGGATTGTCACTTTTATGAAAATCCCACTAGCAGTAAACAAGTATAATATAAGTAGTAGCAATGGAAGGATAATCGGCAGCACAGACTCGACTGAATCAAGCCAAGTGGATATTTTCTGATTATCACCTTCCAAAAGGGAATATGGAGAGGACTGTACGTTGCCTCCAGATACGAAAACGAGATCAGACTTTAAAAGGGCGACAGCTTCATCAGATTTTGCAGCCACTTTTTCCGGAGTCAAGGTCCCGGTACCATCTACAAAAATTTGATATCCATTTTTATTCATGGTGAAGGGTTCACCATTCTCAGTCGTCAATGTGCCATTTTTGATTTCAAATTGAGGTAAGTCTTCAGATACTGTTTCGTGCATGGCATCTAGCCCATCAACCATCATTGTACCGAAATAATAAGCTGAAGGGAGAAAAGCGATGAGACTAACAAAAAATACGTACAAAATCGTTTTGCCGATACCTTGGTTTTGAAAGGAAGCGATATCTTTAGGAGAATATAAGCTTACCCATAGTTGTTTGAATATGTTCAATGTTTTCAGCACCTAACTATATAAGATTCCTAACCAATTTTAACTATATGGGAAAAATAAAACAACCTGTATTCTGCTACATTGGTTTCAACCATCAATAAAGAGGCAATTATGGAGAGAAAGAGGCAAATTACAAATGAAATGAGAAAGGGCGTTTTTAATTGTGGATACACTATTTTGGATCATAATTATCCTCATGTTCATAATGGGCTTTGTCGGTCTGATTTTTCCAATCATCCCAAGTGTTTTATTCATATTTGGCGGAATGTTGTTATATGGATTATTTTATTCTTTTGAACCATTTGGCTGGTTCTTCTGGACGGTCCAAATTTTATTCGTCATCCTTCTGTTCGCGGCTGATTATATCGCAAACATGGTTGGGGTCAAAAAATACGGCGGCACGAAAGCGGGAGTTTGGGGCAGTACGATTGGGCTCCTTGTCGGACCATTCGTGATTCCATTCGTCGGAATATTAATAGGCCCATTCATCGGGGCATTCCTGGCAGAAATCCTAGTTCATAAAAAAGATCCGGTTACAGCTTCTAAAATCGGCCTGGGATCCGTTGTAGGTTTTATAAGCAGTGTGATTACAAAAGGTATCATTCAACTTTTGATGATTGGATATTTTATATACGTGGTATTCTCATAGGAAATATTATTGAAAAATGAAAAAATGAGGCATATGGTTTGAAACGGTTATAAAAATTTGATACTCTATTGCTAGCGAGCTTTAGGTATCATTCGAGAACTGAAGCCCTCAAAAAAAAACAGCTTACATAGGGAGGAATTTTATTATGGCTTTTGAACTTCCACAATTACCGTATGCATACGATGCATTAGAACCACACATTGACAAAGAAACAATGAACATTCACCACACTAAACATCACAACACATATGTGACAAACTTGAACAATGCTCTGGAAGGCAACCAAGAACTTCTAAGCAAAAGCGTTGAAGAAATTGTCGCTAACCTTGATGCAGTGCCAGAAGCTGTTCGTACTGCTGTACGCAACAATGGTGGCGGTCATGCTAACCACACATTATTCTGGGAAATCCTTTCACCAAACGGTGGCGGACAACCAACTGGTGAATTAGCGGATGCTATCACTTCAAAATTCGGCAGCTTTGACAGCTTCAAAGAAGAGTTCGCTAAAGCGGCTACTACTCGTTTTGGATCTGGCTGGGCTTGGCTTGCAGTCAACAATGGCGAGTTAGAAGTAACAAGTACACCAAACCAAGACAATCCATTATCAGAAGGTAAAACTCCACTTCTAGGATTAGACGTTTGGGAACATGCTTACTACCTAAACTACCAAAACCGTCGTCCTGAATACATCAATTCTTTCTGGAATGTTGTAAACTGGGATGAAGTTGCAAAACGTTACAGCGCTGCAAAATAATAAGTAATTAAAAAAGACAGGATTCCTTTTGTGAAAAGGAATCCTGTCTTTTTTTTGTTTCTTTAATCCAAACAGGAACATGAAAAAAACAATATAAAGGTAAAGCGTAACGCTGTTTCGCCAAAAGAAGTGAAAGGAATTCACGAGTAACACTTCGAATTCACGAGTAAAAGCTGCAAATTCACGAGTAAACACCGCGAATTCACGAGTAAAAGCCTGAAATTCACGAGTAAAAGCCTGAAATTCACGAGTAACGCACAAATTTACGAGTAAACACTCCGAATTCACCGAGTAAAAATCAAAAACTCACGAGTAAACACTCCGAATTCACGAGTAAAAGCTCAAAACTCACGAGTAAAAGCCTGAAATTCACGAGTAACGCACAAATTTACGAATAAACACTCCGAATTCACGAGTAAAAGCCAAAAACTCACGAGTAAACACCGCGAATTCACGAGTAAAAGCCTGAAATTCACGAGTAACGCACAAATTTACGAGTAAACACTCCGAATTCATTAGTAAAAGCCAAAAACTCACGAGTAAACACTCCGAATTCATGAACATCGACTTCGCCTCCGCCAATCGAAGAGTTTTCTTTACACTGTTTCGGAGTAGAAGAAGCTAAAAGGAAAACAGTATAAGTGCAACTACTTCTCTGCCTCCGCCAATCGAAGAGTTTTCTTTACACTGTTTCGGAGTAGAAGAAGCTAAAAGGAAAACAGTATAAGTGCAACTACTTCTCTGTCTTCGCCATCCTGTCTCGCCAATCGAAGAGTTTTCTTTACACTGTTTCGGAGTGGAAGAAGCTAAAAGGAAAACAGTATTAGTGCAACTACTTCTCTGTCTTCGCCATCCTGTCTCGCCAATCGAAGAGTTTTCTTTACACTGTTTCGGAGTGGAAGAAGCAAAAGGAAAACAGTATAAGTGCAACTACTTCTCTGTCTTCGCCATCCTGCCTCCGGCAATCGAAGAGTTTTCTTTACACTGTTTCGGAGTAGAAGAGGCTAAAAGGAAAACAGTATAAGTGCAACTACTTCTCTGCCTCCGGCAATCGAAGAGTTTTCTTTACTTTTTTTTTACATAAATCCCCTTGTTTTTTCAAACACTAGAGTGGAATTTAAAGGAGAGTTAAAACAATGGGTATTTTAGAGAGATGGTTGGGTGAAGCGGGAGGAAAGAAGGATCTGCACCTCCTATTGTTTATTGGCGGCTTGTACAGTTTAAGCATTGCTTTATCCAATACATTTGTTAATGTGTACTTGTGGAAACAATCCGGTCAAATTGTTGATATTGCCGTATATAATCTAACCGTGGTGCTTTTTCAACCGCTAACCTTTGTTTTTGCAGGCAGGCTGGCGAAAAAAGTGGATCGAATCATTGTTTTGCGTCTAGGTGTTATCTTTTTGGCCCTATTTTATTTATCTGTCCTATTGGTTGGCACGCGGGCCACGGATTTCATTTGGCTGCTTGGTGCATTGATAGGAATAGGCTATGGGTTTTATTGGCTTGCTTATAATGTTTTGACGTTTGAGATTACGGAACCTGAAACAAGAGACTTCTTCAATGGTTTTTTAGGGATTTTATCATCCCTTGGGGGGATGGTTGGTCCGATTCTTTCAGGGTTCATCATTTCGAGGCTTGAAAAATTCACAGGTTATTCCATTGTATTCGGGTTGTCTTTGCTCTTGTTTTCCGTTGCCGTGTTTCTTAGCTTTTCATTAAAAAGGCGCCCGGCTCATGGGAAATACTTTTTCCTTCGGATATTGAAAGAACGTAAAAATAATCGGAATTGGCTTTTAATCACTCGTGCACACTTTTTTCAAGGTATACGAGAGGGTACATTCATGTTCATCATTTCGATTATCGTTTTCATTCAGACGGAGAGTGAGCTTGCCTTAGGGAGCTATGGTCTATTAAATTCAGCCATTTCATTCGTTGCGTATTATCTTGCATCTCGTTATATAAAACAGCCGATGCGAAAAAAGGCGATTCTTATAGGAGGAATCCTGTTGTATGCAGGGGTCTTACTGATTGCCTTTGATTTCACTTTCGGAAAACTTCTCATATATGGGGCGGTGGTGGCAACTGCCTATCCGATTCTTTTGGTCCCTTATATATCATTGACGTATGACATTATAGGCCGAGCATGGAAAGCAGCGGAAATGAGGATTGAATATATCGTGGTCAGGGAGCTTTTCGTTCATTTTGGAAGGATTGTATCAATATCGGGATTCATTCTGTCCGTCCTTTTTTTCGACCTAAAGCAAATGCTTCCGTTTTATCTGCTGATCGTCGGGGCGGGGCATACCGTGATATATTGGTTTGTACGGAAAATCGATATCAATGACCAAGTTTAAAAAAGAGGCCATAGAGGCCTCTTTTCAATTTCGATGCCTTGCGTTTTTGTATGTTATGAGCCGTAAGTCACTTTTTATGGAAAGTTCGTTAGATGTTTAATATTTCTAGAACACTAAGGTAGAAAAAAATATAAATGTTCTATAGAATAGTATAGGACTATTATGACTATGTAAAAAGGATGTGTGGCTTAGTGTGAATAAAAAGAAAAAGAAAAAGACGCATGTGCCTTTCAGATTGAATATTCTTTTCTTTTTAGTGTTTGTTTTGTTTTCCGCTTTAATTTTACGCTTGGGTGTTGTACAGATTGTATATGGTGATGATTACCGGCGTGAGATTGAAAGAACAGAGGAAGTGACCGTGAATAATTCGGTGCCCCGTGGAAAAATGTATGACCGGAATTTAAAACTGATGGTCGACAACCAACCACTGGATGCAATTACATATACACGAAAGCAAGGTACGAAACAAGCAGAAATGGTGGAAACGGCTGAGAAACTCGCAAAATTGATTGAAAAAGACACAGATAAAGTGACTGAGCGCGATAAAAAGGATTTTTGGATATTGAATAATCCAAAATTGGCCGAGAAAAAGATTACGGATAAAGAGCGAAAACAAGTCGAACAGGGCGAGATGGAAGAAAGTGATTTGTATAAGCTTCAGCTCGAAAGGATTACGGCGGATGAAATGAAAATTTCGGATAAGGATATGGAAACTCTCGCCATTTATAGGGAGTTTGCAAGCGGATATGCCCTTACTCCGCAGATCGTGAAAAACAAGAAAGTAACGAAAGAAGAATTCGCCAGGGTGAGTGAAAACCTTGATTCGCTTCCTGGGGTCGATATATCAACGGATTGGGATCGTTTTTATACGTATAATAAAACACTTAAATCTGTATTGGGTAAAGTTTCCTCATCTGAAGAAGGATTGCCTAGTGAAAGCCTGAACTACTACCTTGCACGTGATTACAGCCGGAATGACCGTGTAGGTAAGAGTTATATTGAGGCGCAATATGAAGATATCCTCCAAGGGCAGAAAGCGAAAGTAAGGAATGTGACCGATAAATCAGGAAATGTGGTCGATTCCGAAGTGGTTACCGAAGGTTCGCGAGGAAAAGATCTTATATTGACAGTTGATATGGATTTACAGCTTGCAACAGAGGAAATCATTGAAAAGCAATTGATTGCCAAGAAAAAAATGGGTAACACCAAATTCTTGGACAGGGCCTTTGTCGTCATGATGGATCCCGATACAGGGGAAGTATTAACGATGGCCGGTAAGAAATATGAGAAGGACCCTGAAACCGGCAAATCTTCCATTGAGGACTTTGCATTAGGTAATATCACGACTTCTTATACGATGGGTTCTGCGGTTAAAGGTGCTACCGTTTTAACCGGTTATCAGCAAGGGGCGATCCAGCCGGGTACGTACTTTTATGATACGAAGTTGAAAATCAAAGGTACCCCCGCTAAAGGTTCATATAGTAACTTTGGGAACATTAATGATTTAACCGCCTTAAAAGTATCTTCCAACGTTTATATGTTCAGAACGGCCATTAATATTGCGGGTGCGCATTATGTGCCGAATGAGCCATTGAATATTAGTTCTAGCGCCTTTTCGACCATGCGGAATTCATTTGCCCAGTTTGGCTTGGGAGTCCGTACAGGGATTGATCTCCCGAATGAAATGAGCGGGTTCAAAGGTTCCGAAACATCTCCAGGTAAGCTGCTTGACCTTGCTATCGGACAGTATGATACGTACACACCAATGCAACTCGCGCAATATGTTTCAGCCATCGCAAATGGCGGTAACCGCATGAAGCCGCATATGGTTAAGGAAATCCGCGATCCGGTTGATAATAATGAGGAATTGGGTCCCGTAGCCGAAGATGTTTCACCGACTGTCCTTAATCGACTTGAAATGAAGGAAGAATGGATAAAACGTGTGCAGAGCGGTTTCGAGAAAGTTTCAATGGAACAAGGCGGAACAGCATATAGGTATTTTGGTAATAAACCATATACGGTAGCGGCTAAAACTGGGACGGCGCAAGCGTTCTATGATGGTCCGAACCGAGCGAATTATAGCGAACCTCAAGATACGATGAATATCACAATGGTCGGTTATGCACCTGCTAAAAATCCGGAAGTTGCTTTTGCTGTTGTTGTTCCGTGGGCGTATCAGGGCCATTCGGGCCATGATATGAGTAAAGAAATAGGTGAAGAAATCATGGATACTTATTTCAAACTGAAAAAAGAACGGGCTAAGAAGGAAAATACCGAAACCTCGACTGATTTGAAAGTGGAGAATGGTAAAGAAGTTCAAAAAGACCAGGCTGAAGTTAGAAAAAGCCAGGAAAATGAATAAAAAGTTAAAACACGTTTTTGGGTAAAACCGAAAACGTGTTTTTTTTGCATTTTTAAAAACGAGAGCAGTCCAGTTCTTTCATCTTTACAATTAGTACACAATAATTTACTGAATATTTACATTTGCTTCAAACGGGGTTTACAGTCTAAAAGTATGATTTGGTTGTAGGACAAAATATTCATATAAAATTCTTAGGGGGATTTACAAATGAAACGTTTCAAAGGCATGGCAATGACTGTAGTGATGGGTGGAGTAATTGCAGTAGCGGCGGGTTGTGGATCCGATGACACTAAGACAAGCAGCAGTGAAGGAAAAGGATCAGGCCAACTGCAGGGAGAAGTGATTACGGATGGTTCTTCAACGGTCTTTCCAATCATGGAGGCAGTTGCCGAAGAATATATGGGTGCACAGCCTGATGTGAAGGTTTCAGTGGGATCGTCAGGAACAGGTGGGGGATTCAAGAAATTCATCGCTGGTGATACGGACTTAGCCAATGCATCCCGCCCGGTCAAAGAAGAAGAGAGTGCCTTACTTGATGAAAAGGGAGTTAAATATACAGAATTGAAATTGGCTTTTGACGGTATTTCAATCGTCGCCAATAAAGATAATGAATTCATCGATTCACTAACAGTTGAAGAACTTCAAAAACTGTGGATTGATAATGGAAAAGTGAAGAAATGGTCTGATATACGTCCTGAATGGCCGAAGGAAGAAATTAAATTCTACTCTCCGGGAACCGATTCAGGCACATATGATTATTTCAATGAAGTGATCCTTGAAGAAAAACCTATGGTGGAAAATGCTACGCTTTCAGAAGATGATAATGTTCTTGTACAAGGTGTAGAAGGTGATAAAAATGCGATTGGATTCTTCGGTTATGCCTACTATGCAGAAAATAAAGATAAGTTAAAGATCATTTCCATCGACAACGGTAAAGGTGCTGTTGAGCCAACACATGAAACGATTAAAAGTGGGGAGTATGCACCATTGTCACGTCCGCTTTACACATATGTAGCTAATAAGTCGGTAGCAGAAAAAGAACAAGTTGCAGATTATACTCAATTCGTCATAGAAAATGCAGGAGAGCTCGCTGAAGAAGTGGGTTATGTCAGCCTGCCGGAAGAAGAGTACCAGAAAGATCTTGATAAATTAAAAGAACTGGAAAAATAAACGATATTACAGGCTACTGAAATCCCGCCTTTACTAGATTAAGGCGGGGGTAACAGCTTGTAAATCCAAATATTGTGTGTCTGAAATGGAGGATGCAAGTTGGAACTTAGAAAAACAGAAATGTATTCTGTACAGGAAATGATCCTGGAAAAGAAACGTAAGAAAAAAGTGAATATGGAAAAAATCATACCTAAGCTTTTGTTCCTTACGGCGGCAATTTCCGTCTTTACTACAATAGGGATCATCTTGACGCTTATATTTGAAACATTTATCTTTTTTGACAGAGTATCTATCGTGGAATTTTTTACAGAAGCTAAATGGCTGCCATTTGCATCAACACCTTCATTTGGAATTATGCCACTTATCGTTGGAACGTTGAAGATAACAGTCATAGCAGCGGTGGTTGCAGTGCCAGTAGGGCTTGCAACAGCCATTTTCTTGAGTGAATATGCATCTGAGAAAACACGGAGAATCATCAAGCCGATTTTAGAAGTTTTAGCTGGGATTCCTACTATCGTTTACGGCTTTTTTGCCTTAACTTTTGTAACACCGGTTTTGCGTGATTTATTTCCTTCCCTTGACATGTTCAATGCCCTAAGTCCTGGGATCGTTGTAGGTATCATGATCATGCCGATGATAGCCTCATTGTCGGAAGATGCCCTTGTATCGGTACCAAAGTCGATTCGCGAAGGTGCGTATGCTTTAGGAGCAACGAAACTCGAAACGACAATTAAAGTGGTATTGCCAGCAGCCATTTCAGGTATTATGGCATCCATCGTCCTTGCTTTATCCAGAGCGATCGGGGAAACCATGATTGTGAGCGTTGCCGGTGGCTCGACCCCAAATATGAGCATGGATGTCACTTCATCGATTCAAACGATGACGGCTTATATTGTACAGGTCAGTTCGGGGGATGCAGGGTACGGGACAACGATTTACTACAGCATATATGCGGTTGGAATGACACTGTTCGTCTTTACGCTTATCATGAATTTACTGGCGCAGTTCATCTCTCGCAAGTTCAGGGAGGAATATTAAGTCATGAAACTGATAAACAAAAGTCATGTTGCAAAAAAAATGCCTGCTAGGCTGGCTGTTAACACGATTTGTAAAGGATTATTTTTCTTGGCAACATTGGTTGGCCTCCTCGTATTGGCCATCTTATTTTATCGGATATTCACTCAAGGAATTGGCAGTTTGAATGGGGATTTCCTTCAGAACTTCGCTTCCAGAAAACCTGAAGAGGCTGGTATAAAAGCAGCACTGATCGGTTCGATATGGTTGATGGTAGTGGTGGCTCCAGTTTCCCTGCTGCTTGGTGTTGGAACGGCCATCTATTTAGAGGAATATGCCAGGAAGAATTGGATTACCACTTTTATCAAAGTGAATATTTCCAATCTGGCAGGTGTCCCGTCAATAGTATTTGGACTGTTGGGCTTAACGGTTTTCGTTCGTGCTCTAGCCTTGGACCGGTCCATATTGGCAGCAGGCTTGACCATGAGCCTGCTCGTTCTCCCGGTCATCATAGTAGCTGCCCAAGAGGCCATACGTGCCGTACCTCGTGATTTAAGGGAAGCTTCATTTGGAATGGGTGCAACAAAGTGGCAAACCATATTGAAAGTGGTCCTTCCGGCTGCGATACCTGGCATTTTAACTGGGGGAATACTTGCTTTGTCACGGGCAATCGGTGAAACGGCTCCATTGGTGGTGGTTGGCATACCAATGTTCATCGCCTTTTTACCGCAATCGTTCATGGATACATTTACAGTGCTGCCAATGCAAATCTATAATTGGACATCTCGTCCGCAGGAGGAATTCCAGCAGGTTGCTGCCGCGGGAATCATCGTCTTACTCATCCTGTTAATATTCATGAATTCAATAGCGGTTATCATTCGAAATAAATTCCAGAAAAGATACTGATAGGGGGAAGGAAGCATGAATATGACCTTAACGAGAGAAAAAGAGTCACCGGCAATCGGGGTTGAAAATGTCGGATCAGCTGCCTTGACGGAAAAGGTGTATGAAACATCCAATCTTAATTTATGGTATGGAGAAAACCATGCTTTGAAAAATATTAATCTAGATATGCATCAAAATGAAGTGACCGCCATCATCGGTCCTTCAGGATGTGGGAAATCCACTTACATCAAAACATTGAACCGAATGATAGATCTAGTCCCAGATGTGAAAACGACAGGCCAGATTAAATATAGGAATAGGAATATCCTTGATCAGTCCTATAAGGTGGAAGACTTAAGGACACAGGTGGGAATGGTCTTCCAAAAACCCAATCCCTTTCCTAAATCCATTTATGAAAATGTTGTATACGGACCAAAAATCCATGGAATTAAAAATAAAAAAATTCTTGATGAGATCGTTGAAAAGAGTTTGAAAGGGGCTGCCATCTGGGATGAAGTGAAAGACCGACTGCATGAAAATGCATATGGACTTTCAGGAGGACAGCAACAGCGCCTTTGTCTCGCCAGATGTTTGGCAATCGAACCAGATGTCATATTAATGGATGAACCGACATCTGCCCTTGATCCGATATCCACTTTGAAAATAGAAGAATTGGTCCAAGAACTGAAAAAAGATTTCAGCATCATCATCGTTACCCATAACATGCAGCAAGCAGCACGTATCTCTGATAGAACAGCCTTCTTCTTAAATGGGGAAGTCATCGAATATTCTGATACAAACACCATCTTCTCTAATCCGAATGATAAAAGAACAGAAGATTACATTACCGGACGCTTCGGTTAAAGAGAAAGGGAGATGCGATAATGATCGTTCGTGAAAATTTTGAGCTTCAATTGAAAGAATTACAGGAGAAAATCGTGAAGTTGGCTAATTTAGCTTCAGGGGCGATATCAAAATCATATGCCGCACTGGAAAACAATAATGTCGATGCTGCTCTTGAAGTTATTGATGATGATACAATCGCTGATTTACTGGAAGAGGAAATTAACGACTTTGCGATTTTACTGATTGCAAAGCAGCAGCCGGTTGCGATTGATTTAAGGCGTATCATTGCTGCCATAAAAATCGCATCGGATATTGAAAGGATGGCAGACTTTGGTGTGAATATCGCTAAATCAGCCATCCGAATCGGTGACCAGCCATTTATTCTGCCTTTAACACCATTAAAAGAGATGCATGATATTACATTAAAGATGATTCAACTCTCGATAGAAGCATTTGAGAAGGAAGATGTTGCTCTTTCGAGAGAAATCATTGAAATGGATGATGAGGTTGATCGCTTTTATGGAGATATGATTCGAAGTCTCCTTCGCCTTTCAGATGAAAAGAACCTTCAGCAGGTCACTCAGCTTTCCTTAATTGCCCGATATTTGGAAAGGACAGCGGACCATACAACGAATATTGCAGAAAATATTTATTTCCTGGTAAGAGGGAGATATATTAGCAGGAATGAATGAACCTATCCCTAAGTTGAAAAAAAAGAGAGGCTTTTTGGTCGGACAAAGTCCATTAAAAAGTCTCTCTTATTATTAATGGGTCAAAGTATTGGCCAATTGTCTAAATGTCATAGTATTCGTAGCCACAAATTCGCCGATTTGAATTTTTTTTGAGAAATCATGTTCATTCATATATGCTTCAAACCCAGCAGCATCATCGATGATTTTTTCCTTTGAAAGCCTACTGGCAATTTCCGATGTTGTCATATTCGATTTGATTTTGATTGTATAGGAAACGATGGAAAGATCCTTTTTTGAAGGTGCTTTTTCCTCTAAGTCTTGATCCGTTTCCTTTGGAGTCTGAACTGTCTGTTTAGCTTCCTTCATCGGAAGTGATACGACAAATCCCTCATTCTCCAGCAATTCCTTTGCTTCTTCTGTAGTCGGGGTGGTACCTTTGATTAATCCAGTACCATAATAACAGCCAGCAAAGATTGTTGTTGTAAAGATGATGCCAGCGGAAAGGCCCTGCATGCTTGCTTTATTCATCTTCATTTCCCCGCAATCTTTGTTGTTCGATGACAGAAATGGTTTGTTCCCTTGTTAGTGAGGATTGTTTGGCGATTTGGTCCAAAGGAAGGCCTTGACTATATAAGGATAGAACCTGGCTTTTTAGAATTTCGTGAATCGGTTCGATATCATTGGAAGTGACAGGCGGTTGTTTGAATCTTTCTTTTATGGGAGGAACAGGGTCATCCTGGATAACGAATTCTTCTTCAAGAATCTTCATTTTCTTTTTTATTTGGTACATATCCTGCATATATGTTATGGTCATCTGTTCTAAATCTTCTTCTAATTTGGCCACTTTGTCTTTTCTGAAAAAGGAAAGGATAAGAAGGACGATTGCTAGCGAGAATAGAAGGATGATGAGAGTTTCCATGTTTTCACCTCAGAAGATAATTTTCGACATATACATATAT
>NZ_JBHXAS010000132.1:0-12598 GCF_042727425.1 Peribacillus sp. NPDC060253 | reverse complement strand
ATATTACATATTAATTTAATGATTATGGATTGTCATTGTTCATAATCACTAAAAATAATTTGATAAATTAGATAATGTGAATAATTCGAAAATATTAGGAGGTGGAAAAAAATTGTTGCACAGAAATGCAAATTAGATAAAAGGGCTAATTTAGGGATGATTTTTTATAGGGGTATACTATTAAAATATCGCTATCTAATGTAAGAATACATTACATTAGAATATTTTGAATATTGACAAAAATAGGGGCAATATCTATAATAATCAATAATAATATCCATGAATAAACGTTTATTGGGGTTTTGCCTATGGAACGGACAACTTCTGTCCGAGAGTTATGTGAGATGCATACTCACTTACTGGACAAGGATATTCAAATTCTAGAAAACCTATCAAAGAATTTATCGTTGATAGCTGATTTGAATAAGGCGAATGTCTTTATTGACTGTCCGGTGCGTGAAGGAAAGCATGCCATTGTCGTGGCAGAGGAAAGCGCGTATTCAGTAAAATCTGTTTATGATCATCCGGTTGTCGGGAAATTTGCTTATGAAGCTTTTGAGCCGGCAGTATTTTATGTATTGCGCACCGGTAAGGACATGTTTGTGAACCGGGCATTGACTCAAGAGGGAGCGATGGTCCAGCAAAGTGTTGTTCCAATCAAGGGGGAATGCAATCGGGTCATAGCCGTTTTGATCATGGAAAAGGCGATTCTAGAAGAACCTGAAACGTTGAATCATTTTGATAGGCAAGAACAGCAAAATTCCTTAGTTCCTGAATTTATCGAAGAGTCCATTTTCCTGATTAATAAACAGAATCGAATTGTCTATACGAATCCGGCTGCCATCAATCTAGTGACGGAAAATTGTTTGATGGATTGTGTGTTAGGGGACTGCATTTTCGAGTATTTTCCTAGTTTTTCCGATATTCTTGCTTCAAAAGAAGAGATTTTAATGAAGGAAATGACGATTGGGAAGAAAATTTTCCAAATAAAGAAATTCCATTTAGGCAATAAGAAATCCAACGAAACGTTCATTATCATCCGCGATTTGACTGAACTGCGTGATAAAGAGAGAGAGCTGATTAGCAAGTCAGTAGTCATTCGTGAAATTCATCATAGGGTGAAAAATAACTTGCAGACTGTTGCCAGTTTACTTCGTCTGCAAATGAGGATAGGGGTTCCAAAAGAAAGCAAGCCCCATTTATCGGTCAGTCTAAATCGGGTGTTAAGCATATCGTCGGTTTATGAAATCATTCTGGCAAGCAGCCATGTCGATCATGTGGACTTACTGGAGCTTATTAAAAAAATCGGCGATATGATCGTGTGTACGGAGGATCAAGTTCGAAACGACCTGAGTATCGAATATATGGGTGAGCTTCATTCGATTGATTCTGACATTGGTATTTCTGTCGCACTTGTGGTGAATGAACTCATTCATAATTGTGTGAAGCATGCTTTCATTGAAGGAACGGAAGGGAAGATTACCGTTTGCTTTCAAAAGGATGGTTCTGAATTGGAGATTCAAGTCATGGATAATGGCATCGGATATTCGCCGGAAATGAAAACGTCATTGGGATTGGATATCATCCGCATGACGGTTGAAAATGATTTGAATGGGGAGTTTTCGATTCATCGGATCAAAGAAGGTACCCTGGCTTCTGTAAGATTTCCATACAATAGGTAGGTGGGATAAGTGGTCAAGAGGATTTTGGTCGTGGAAGATGAATCGATTGTTCTGCTTGATATAACGATTATGCTCAAGGATGCAGGCTTCGATGTGGTTGGACATGCACGTGACGGCGAGAAGGCAATTGAGTTGGCACATGCTTTACAACCGGATCTCGTTTTGATGGATATAAAAATGCCTAAATTGAATGGGCTTAAGGCTAGCGAAGTTATTTCCAATACCTTTCAGATACCTGTCTTGCTTTTAACGGCATTCAGCCAGCGCGAATATATCGATCAGGCGAAACGAGCCAATATCGTAGGATATCTTGTAAAGCCGATTACAGAGGCCGATCTAATCCCAGCAGTGGAGATTGCCTTATTGCAGGCTGATAATGCAAAAAAGTATCAGGAACGAATGGCTCAATTGGATGAATCGCTCACAAATCGTAAAGTAATTGAAAAAGCAAAAGGAATTATCATGAAAAGAAAGAATGTAACAGAAGAAATCGCTTATAACAAGCTTCGAAAGCTAAGTATGGATAAGCAGCTTTCCATGGAGGAAGTGGCAAAGCTAATCGTTATAAATGATAAAAAACAAGTGAATAGATGAAGCAATGGCGCTTTGATGGACCAAATGGGATGTAGGCAGGCAATTCTGCTGAAAACCTAAGTTTGGGCTATATGAGGCGTCTTTTTTTTATACCCTTTTTTTAAAAATCGGTAGGCAAAAGAAATCGAAATTCAGGGGGGATTTGTATGGAGATGGTAGGGAAATTCGTTATCTATGTCATTATGGTGTGTGCCGTGATTGGTGCTTTTTCATCGATTAAAGACAGCGAGCAAGGGTTGGGCAAGCAGTTCATGGAAGGGTTGCATACCGTTGGACATATATTTGTCCCGGCAGCTGGGATCATGGCCTCCATCCCTTATTTATCATGGTTCATCGATACCGTATGCGGCCCGGTTTTCGCCGCGATTGGTGCAGATCCTGCACTCGCAGCAACAACTATTTTGGCAACCGATATGGGGGGGTATCAATTAGCCGCTGAGTTACAGGAAACATATGAAGGCTGGATCATGGCGATGATTGTCGGATTCATGTCAGGAGCAACAATCGTATTCTCGATTCCAATGGGGCTTGCCATGCTGGAGAAGCGTGATCATAAATATATGGCTCTTGGAGTCATGTCTGGAATCTTGACGATTCCAATTGGTGCTTTTATCTCAAGCATGCTGGTGGTGGCTACGAATTCAAAAGTTCGCGAAGTGATTTCCACGAATGCGGATTCCACATACGAATTCACGTTGAGCTATTTGAAAATTGCCCTGAATCTTTCCCCGCTCCTTATTTTTGTGATATTGCTTGCGTTAGGTCTTTATTTTTTACCGGATCTGATGATCAAAGGTTTCATGCTATTTGGAAAAGTTTTGGATACAGCGATTAAGCTTGTACTCGTGTTTTCAATCGTGGAAATTTTCACAGGACTGTTTTCCAATGTATTGGGTGCTTGGGGTTTTCATCCGATCATGGCCGATAAGGCGGATCAGTTCCGTGCCTTGGAAACGGCAGGGTATATCGGTATCATGCTGGCTGGTGCTTTTCCGATGATTTACCTGATCCAAAAATATGCCGGAAAGCCACTAGAAGCGATGGGCGGGAAAATTGGTTTGAGCAAAGCGGGGAGTGCAGGGATATTAGCCACTGTAGCCAATATATTGGCGATGTTCAAACTGGTTAAAGATATGCCGCCGAAAGATAAGGTCATAAACATTTCCTTCGCTGTGTGTGCAGCTTTCTTATTGGGCGATCATTTATCATTCACTGCCAACTTTCAGCCGTCCTTAATTTTCCCCATCATTGTAGGGAAGCTATCTGCCGGGGTCATTGGAATAGGTCTAGCTTATTGGCTGTCCGTCCCGAAAGCTTTGGAATTAGAGGAAAAAGATCGTGCAGCAGGTGTTATCGGCATAAATGAATATAAAGAGAATGACCAGGTAGATGACGACGATAAAATTCAAGTGGTGTAAAACCGAGGTGTGATTTTAATGAATGAACAGGTGGAAAAGATCATCAGTGCAGGAATTGATATTGGCACAAGCACGACCAAGCTAGTTATCAGCGAGCTTTCGCTCAGGAATGTGGCGGGTGGCGGACAGGTGCCTAAAATCGAAATTACCGATAAGAAAATTCTGTACCGAAGTCCAATTTTCAGGACCCCGCTTTTATCCGATACGGTCATTGATATTCCTGCTATTCATAGATTGGTAGAGAATGAGTATTCTTATGCCGGGATCACGATGGAACACATACAAACAGGGGCAGTCATCATCACAGGGGAGACGGCAACCAAACAAAATGCAGAAGAAATGGTACACCAGTTATCGCAGGCGGCAGGGGAATTCCTTGTAGCGGCGGCGGGTCCGGATTTGGAGGGAATCATTGCCGCCAAGGGATCCGGTGCCTATCAACATTCGATTGAGACAAGAAAGACAATAGCGAACATAGATATTGGCGGCGGAACAGCGAATATTGCCGTATACCGGACTGGTATCCTTTGCGGAACATGCACACTAAATATAGGAGGCCGTTTGGTGGAATGGGAGGGGAAAAAGATGAAGGTCGCCCCTTCAATAAGGAAATGGCTGAAATCAATTGGGTATTCTCCTTTTAATGCTGACGGGGCAATGATTGCAAATGAAATGGCGAAGGTGCTTTCGAGGTTTTTGGCCGATTCATTTACAAAAGAAGATGAACTCCTTTTAGTGGGGAAGGCGCCATCTTGGACAGGACGAATAGATGGGTTGATGTTCTCGGGAGGAGTCAGTGATTGTATCTATCATGAAGAACGGGTGGACAAAAGCTTTCAGGATATCGGTATGATGCTTGCCACTTCCGTAAAAGAAAATGAAGAATTGGCTGCTTGGGAGTGGGAACATCCAACTGAAACGGTTCGGGCGACTGTCCTTGGGGCAGGCTCACATACAACTGAAATCAGCGGGGCCACTATCGAGGTGAATGATTCCCATCTGCCGATTCGCAATATTCCAGTCTATCGGCTCGATTTTGAAGGCGTGCTGGAAAACGGAATCGAGAGATTGAAGCAATCGGTTCAGGAGGCGATCACGATATACGACGCCTTGCAGGAGGGATTGAATTTTGCCTTTTATTTAACGAATCTGCCTTATCTTTCATTTCGTGACATTCAGCTGCTTGTAGCCACTTTTACCGAGGCATTGAAGCAAAAACCGGATCAGCAGCAACCTCTCATTATTGTCATGGATAGTGATTATGGAAAAGTGCTTGGTCAGACATTTATGGCGAATCGACCAGAAATGCCGGTCATCTGTATTGATCAGACACAAGTGGAACATGGTGATTATTTAGATATAGGAAGGCTATTGCAGACAGGGGTCGTTCCGGTTGTCGTTAAAACGCTAACCTTTCACAACTAAGAAACGGAGGAATATTCGATGAAATTATCCACTCAATACTTTGGGGAAATCCATCAATTCAAATCGTTGAAAGAAGTCTTGGCCAAAGCGAATGAAGAGAAGTCAGGAGATAGGCTTGCGGGCATTGCGGCAGATTCTGTCCAGGAACGGATTGCGGCAAAAGCGGTGCTTAGTGAATTGACTTTGGCAGACATTAGGAACTATCCATTACTTTCTCCGGAAGAGGATGAAGTGTCGCGGATCATAGACGGTCTCATCAATGGGACCATCTATCAAACTGTGAAGAATTGGAGCGTTGCCGAGCTGCGTGAATATATTTTGAGTGACGAAACGACAGGCGAGGATTTAAAGCGAATAAGCAGGGGGTTGAATAGTGAAATGATAGCAGCCGCTGCCAAACTCATGTCGAACCTCGACCTTGTCCATGCTGCCAATAAAATCGAAGTGCTCACCAAGAATAATAGTACGATTGGATACAAGGGAACGCTTGCCTCCCGCCTTCAGCCTAACCATCCGACGGACAATGTCGATGGAATGCTTGCTTCTTTAAAAGAGGGCCTTTCCTATGGAATCGGGGATGCTCTCATTGGAATCAACCCTGTCGATGATTCAGTCGAAAGCGTAAAGAGGCTGCTACATGCGACTCAAGACGTGATTCAGAAGTGGAATATCCCGACGCAAAATTGTGTGCTTGCCCATGTGGCCACCCAAATTAAAGCCGTGCAGCAGGGGGCACCTGCTGACATGATCTTTCAAAGCATAGCCGGGACGGAGGCTGCCAATCGTTCTTTTGGCATTAACGTTCGATTGCTTGAAGAAGCGAATGAGGTCGCAAAGTCCTATGGGACGGGTACAGGTCCACAGCATCTTTATTTTGAAACGGGGCAAGGTTCCGAGTTATCGGCGGAAGCCCATTTTGGAATCGATCAAGTGACGCTTGAGGCCAGGAACTATGGGTTTGCCCGGTATTTTGATCCGTACATCGTCAATACGGTCGTCGGATTCATCGGACCTGAATACTTATATAACAGCAAGCAGGTCATCCGTGCCGGGTTGGAAGATCACTTCATGGGGAAAATGCATGGGCTGCCGATGGGTGTGGATATTTGCTATACGAATCATATGAAAGCGGATCAGAATGATATCGAGGATTTGGGCGTACTTTTAACAGCGGCTGGCGTGAATTTCATCATCGCAACTCCGATGGGCGATGACTGCATGTTAAACTATCAGTCTTTGAGTTACCACGATATAGCGACATTGAGACAAACGATGGATAAGCGGCCCGCACCATTATATGAAGCCTGGCTGGAGAAGATGGGGATTTTGGAAAATGGCAAGTTGACGAAGCATGCAGGAGATCCAACTATATTTAACCATTAGGAGTGGATGAGATGGGAATGAACGATCCATATAATAAGGAAGAATTGGATGCTTTGAAAGCGAATACTCCTGCCCGGATAGGTGTAGGCAGAGCGGGGACACGTCCGAAAACGGATTCTTGGCTTAAATTCCGTTTTGACCATGCCGCAGCCGTTGATGCTGTATATGGTGAAGTTAGTGAGATTCTATTGAAACGCTTGAACTTGTTCAAGGTGAAAACGAGGGCTGGTGATAAAGAAGTGTATTTACGCCGTCCGGATTATGGAAGGAAACTTTCGGATGAAGCGAAGCGGATGATTGAAGCCAAATGCATAAAGAACCCTACGGTTCAAATCATCATTTCCGATGGATTAAGTGCCAAGGCGATCGAAGATAATGTCGAGGACGTCTACTTATCTTTCAAACAATCTTTGGCAGGGGCAAAACTGGATACAGGTACACCGTTTTATATAGAAAAAGGCAGGGTTGCCGTTATGGATGATATCGGTGAAATCCTGAGGCCTAAGGTGATTGTCCTGCTGATCGGCGAACGGCCTGGTCTTGTCAGTGCTGAATCATTAAGCGCTTATATTTGCTATAAACCTTGTTTGGGTACGATTGAAGCGGAAAGGATGGTCATTTCCAACATTCATAAAGGAGGCATTCCACCTGTTGAAGCGGGAGCGCATCTTGGCACGGTCATTCAAAAAATCCTCAAATACCAGGCAAGCGGCATGTCACTCGTGAAGAAAGAAAATGAAGAAGAAATGAGTGCGGAATCAGTATAACAAAATATAATGGAGGAGCATTTGCTCCTCTATTTGCTTGTTCCCAAATTCCATAATCCAAATGGATTGTAAAAGGGATTGTCTTCTTCGTATCTAAAGTCCTGAAGGCCTGTCAAAATATAGTTGGGAGCATCTTTTTGTATGCTAAAGGTTTCACCATTTGTAAAGAGAGGTCGTTCACCTACATGGTAATAATTGAACGTATTCAGTAAAGCGGCCGCTTCTTTCGGACTCATTGTGTTAAGTGTAACGGCATCCGGAAGGCCAAACGCTTTCATTCCGAATGAACAATAATAATCTTCCTCACCAATGATCGTGACAAAATGAGCGTAAACCGAAAGAATATCCGGGTTATGATGAAGCTGCAGCCAATCCATCTTTGAATGGGCAATGCCGGCTGTCTCTATTTTCACTGCCAATCCGCCTGCCCTGAGGATTGCTGCGCCTGCGTCGATCAGATCTGTAACATTTCCTGTATCTGATATATCGGCAATAATATAGACCGTAAAGGTATGATCATTGATTTCCTCTAATAAGCTCTCTGAAAAGGCTCCTTTACTGGCGTAGGAAAAGGTCTCTTTTAAAGTCGGTTCATAATCCTGGACTTCAGCCTGAAAAGTGATGTTCTTATCCTTGTTGTGAAAAATATTTCCGGCTAACAGGTACCCCTCGCCTTTTGAAGCGAGAGTTTGAATCAACGCCGTCCGGTTTTTCCATTTTCCAGGTATCCCGATGATGATTTGGTTTTCCATATATCGTATCTCCTTTCCAATCACTTCATACTATACCACTCTTGATATTTTCCATAGTATTTTATAAACATTAGCGCCAAGTAAGCCTATTTAATGCAATGGAGAAGATGTACAGGACTTTTTCAAAGTTATACAATTGATGTATAATATAATCGAGTAAACGTATATCCTGTCTTCAAATGGTGTTCGTGAGAATTCACTGGTAGGACAAGTATCATAATAATCTATTCGTATATATTCAATGATGAAAGAGAGTGGAATATAATGGGTCGTAAGTGGAATAACATTAAAGAAAAAAAAGCGTCAAAAGATGCAAATACAAGTCGTATTTATGCTAAGTTCGGACGGGAAATTTATGTAGTGGCAAAACAAGGTGAACCAGACCCGGAATCCAATCAGGCATTAAGGGTCGTGCTTGAGCGTGCGAAAACGTACAATGTACCAAGAGCGATCATTGACCGTGCCATTGAAAAGGCAAAAGGCGGTTCGGAAGAAAGCTATGACGAGCTTCGCTATGAAGGATTCGGACCAAATGGATCAATGGTCATTGTTGATGCATTGACGAACAACGTAAATCGGACGGCTTCTGATGTACGTGCCGCATTTGGGAAAAATGGCGGGAACATGGGTGTCAGTGGATCTGTTGCTTATATGTTCGATGCAACGGCTGTAATCGGGATTGAAGGTAAAACGGCTGATGATGTGCTTGAGCTATTAATGGAAGCGGATGTTGATGTACGTGACATCATTGAAGAAGAGGAATCGGTCATCGTTTATGCTGAACCTGAACAATTTCATGCTGTACAGCAAGCATTCAAGGATGTCGGCATCACCGATTTTACTGTGGCGGAGCTGACGATGCTTGCTCAAAATGATCTAGCCCTTCCACAAGATTCTCAAGCACAATTCGAAAAAATGATTGATGCATTGGAAGATTTGGAAGATGTTCAGCAAGTGTATCATAATGTGGATCTTGGTGAATGAAAAAACAGAGCAGACCTTTGATCAAAGGTCTGCTTATTTTATCTTCATGCAAAAGAGCCTGTTTCAATTGAAACAGGCTCTTTCCTTTTGATTATTCTTTTATGACGATTCCGGAAAGTTCACGGTCTTTATTTACCTTCTCCAACTCAGAAATAGTGACCATTTGATAGCCTTCGTCATGAAGTTGTTTGATGATTGTTCCTGCAGCCTGGGCGCTAGTTTGGTAGATATCATGCATTAATATGATTTTGCCATCTTTGGCTTTACTCATCACTTTGCTCACGATTTTCTTTTCATCGCGTTCTTTCCAATCTTCGGGATCGATATCCCAAAGTATGACTTGCATATCCTTCATATTTTCACGTGCATTACTGTTGATCGCACCATATGGGGGACGGATGAGTATTGGCTTTGCACCAGTGGCTTTTACTACAGCGTCCTGGGTTTTTTCGATTTGACTTTTTATTTTGTTTTTGCTTAAGCGCGTCAGCTGAGGATGATCCCATGAGTGGTTGCCGATTTCATTGCCTTGTTCCAGCATTTTTTGCAGAACAACAGGATAGTGCTGTACGCGGCTTCCTAATACGAAAAAGGTCGCATGTGCATTATACTTGTTCAGGTCTTTCAGAATGGACATGGTATGACTTGGATGCGGTCCATCATCGAACGTTAAGGCAATGACCTTTTTGGACGGGTCAATCCATTCATTATGAACGGGCAGCTTTGCGACGATGTGTTTTGGTTGCCATTCCTTTACACGATCCTCATTCAAATCTTGACTTTGATATGAATCTAGCAAACTATTTTTGAACAGTTCCTTCTTGATGGCTATAGTATGAGTCTTAGCTGAGTCATCAGTCTTAACGTAAAATACAAGTGTATTTTTCAAGACAGAAAAAGAATCGAAGTTAGCGGCATTCAGTTTGTTATCCTTTTTAATAAGACTCTTTGAAATGCCTTCTTCTTCCTTCTCGGTTAACTCTTCAAAAACAATATCTGATAAAACGGATAAATAATCGGTATCCGTGGCAAAAATGTCTTCTATGGAGAGCTTACGCTGAGACGGAATATCGTAAGTGAAGGTCCGTGATTCAGACTGCTTCTTTTCTTCCACTTGTTCATATTTTTCGAAGGTGATGGTAATGGTCTGCTTTGAGAAATGGAGGATTGTATACGTGAGGTTAAGCTCAGACGCTTTTACGTCGGAGGCTTTCCATTTCTTTTCGTAATCCTTAATTTCTTTCTTTATGTAAGCGTCTAGTTGCGTGTCGATATTTTCTATATGGAGAACGGGCCTGCTTACTGAATACCCGCCTTTCGTATTATCTTTTAAATACGTTTGAATATCAGCTTCTGGGTAATTTTCATCGCTTGTATAGGCCGAAACGGTTCGCTTTTTATCAAAAGCAAGGCTTTTGATGGCTAATCCCAACGTTCCCGCTGCAGCTGTTAGACAAAATAGAAAAATAAAGACTTTTTTATAATTTAATTTCCTCATGATGCACTCCACCTCGTTTATCATTCTACTATATAGACGCGCCAAAAGCCTTAAAAGTTTGTAAAAAATTTCATTATTTTATATGAAAAAATTTCATTAGCTATTTTCAAACTTTTATAGCAGTTAGTGCGTCTATCCTTTGTACCTAGGATACGTAACTAAAATGTAAGGAGCTCTATAATGCAATGAAAAATCTAGATATGAATCAGTTATTGGCCGCAAGGATAACCGAAAGGCAAGAAAATTTATACAGACTAGCTTTTTATTATGTGAAGAATCAAGAGGATGCGCTTGATATCGTGCAGGAATCGATCAGAAAAGCGTTAGCCTCCAGTAATAAAATCAAAGACGCAGCTTCTATAGATAGTTGGCTATATAAGATCATAGTCCGAACGGCACTTGATATTTTGCGAAAGAAAAAGAAGCTGACCGTCGCCGATGACGAAACAATAGAATACTTACGCAGCGGAGAGGAAGATTACTACCCTGACCTGGATTTGCAAAAGGCACTTGAAGGACTTTCGGTCAAGTATAAGACGGTAGTCATTCTACGATTCTTTGAGGACCTGAAGTTGGAAGGAATAGCGGAAGTGTTGGAAGAGAACGTAAGCACGGTTAAAACGAGATTATATAAAGCACTGCAACTATTACGGATCAACATGACTGAACAGGAGGAAACGAAAAGATGGAAAAAAAATTAAAAGATTTGCGGGAAGGATACCTTCAAACACCGATCCCTAAGGAATTGAAAGATGTCGTTCAAGCAGCCTTGAATGAAAGGCCCAGGAAGAAGCCACGGATTGGCAGGAATATCTTGGTGTCAGCGGCGGCAGCACTTCTGATTGTGACAGCTTCCGTCAACACCAGTCCGGCAGCGGCGAAAGCGATGAGTGATATTCCGATAGTTGAAAAGGTCATCAAAATGATCACCTTCGTCGAATGGAAAGAAGAAGTCAATAATTCCTCGGCAGTAATCAAAACACCTGCCATTTCTGGTCTGGAGAATAAACAGCTGGAAAATGGTTTGAATGATAAATACTTATCGGAAAGCAAGCAGCTCTACAAGGAATTCACGGACTCCATGTCAAAACTGAAGGAAGGGGAAAAGGGAAATATCTCAGTGGAAAGCGGATATAAGATATTGACTGATAATGAAACGATCTTATCTGTACAGCGTTATACTGACAAGATTTCTGCCTCCAGTTCTACAGAAAGTCAATTTGATACAGTCGACAAGAAAAACGAAGTGCTTATAACGTTAAATAGCTTATTTAAAGATGATCGCTATCTGCAGGTGATCAGTGAGAACATCAAGG
Organism: Peribacillus sp. NPDC060253; assembly: GCF_042727425.1. Lineage (NCBI taxonomy): Bacteria > Bacillati > Bacillota > Bacilli > Caryophanales > Bacillaceae > Peribacillus > Peribacillus sp. NPDC060253. Next base: position 779 of record NZ_JBHXAS010000132.1, on the reverse strand, counting down.
AACAGATGAAGCAACAAATGGCAGAAGATCCGGATAAAATATATTGGGCCGAAGATGATGATCTTACTCCATTTAAAGGCATTGATGAAAATCAAAACTTTTATATAAACAAAGATGGCAAGCTTGTCATCGCCTTCAACAGCTTTGAAGCTGCCCCAGGATACATGGGGGCCGTCGAATTCATCATCCCGACCAAGGTACTCTCAGACCATCTTGTGGGCAATCAATATATTCATTAGAACGGACTTCATTATTCTTATGAGACCCGAAAGGTTTTTAAAACAGGGATGCACCTTAAAAAGACGAACCAACGTTACTTGACTACAGTAACCTTGGCTCGTCTCTTTTTTCATCGAATTTCATCTGATCCAGTTCCAGCCTCATTTTCTCTGTCTCCAAAAGGAAGTTTTCATGCTTAATTTTTTCGAGTTCCAACTCATCTTTGAGCATACTGTGTTTGGTTTTTGATTGTTTCTCAAAATGGCTTGTCAGAATGCCAAGTATGGGGATGGAAAAAATCATTACAACGGTTATGGTACCGAGCATTTTTATGCCTCCTCATTTTGTATTATTTCTATTATACGGTGTATATAACGGTTTTGGTTGGGGTTTTTCCTTATTATTTTTTGGACTTCATTTAATTGGAAAAAGGTAACTAGAGAGGTATTAAACGTAATATCATTGGCAAAGTTAGGGCAATATATCAATAATGACGATTCCTATCAGATGATGTGATTCGCAGTGTAACATGTATGGTGAAAAGCTATTAATATTTATTT
>NZ_JBHXAS010000131.1:0-12608 GCF_042727425.1 Peribacillus sp. NPDC060253 | reverse complement strand
GTGTAAATGTTAAAAATTGATTAAAATCTTAACTAATTATCAGAAGATTAATTATTTTCCCGATAAAATAGTTTAGGGGGAGCAAGGATGAATAAAGCTATATTGCAAATAGAAAACTTAACTACCTCTTTTCGAATCCGGAACAAATATCATGCAGCGGTGGATGATGTTTCGTTTACGGTGAATGAAAATGAAATTGTAGCCGTTGTTGGAGAATCAGGTTGTGGAAAGAGTGCATTGGCCTTATCTATCATGCAATTACACAATAAACAAAGGACCAAATCCGAAGGAACCATAAAGTATAAAGATCAAAATCTACTAACGTTGAATGAAACGCAAATGAATAAGGTCCGGGGGAAGGAAATGGGGATGATATTCCAGGAACCTTTAACGGCTTTGAACCCACTAATGACAATCGGAAAACAAATCGAGGAAAATCTCGATTATCATACTGACCTTTCCGGGGATGAAAAAAAGAAAAGGACGATCGGACTTTTAACACAAGTAGGAATTCCTTATCCTGAGCGGACTTACAAGCAATATCCCCATGAGCTCTCGGGTGGCATGAGGCAAAGGGCAATGATATCGATTGCCATTGCTTGCAATCCAGCCCTGGTCATTGCCGATGAACCAACAACAGCCCTGGATGTAACGATTCAAGCGCAAATTCTTGATTTGCTGAAAGATATCCAAAGCAGGACTAAAATGGGGATTATTCTAATTACACATGATCTGAGCGTCGTAGCAGAAGTCGCTGACAGGATTGTTGTCATGTATGCAGGTCAGGTAGTGGAAACGGGAAGTGTTAAAGAGATTTTCAACAATCCGCTGCATCCATACACGAGGTCGTTATTAAATTCAATTCCTTCAGCTACAAGTGAGAAAAATCGTTTACATGTTATTGAGGGAATCGTTCCATCAATCGCAAAAATGGATAGGGTTGGATGCCGTTTCCAAGATAGGATCCCATGGATTCCTAAACATGCTCATGAGGAGAGGCCTCAACTTCATGAAGTGGGCAAGGAACATTTTGTACGTTGTACCTGCTATAAAGAATTTTATTTCCAAGCTGAAGGAGATGCATTGACCCATGACATTACTCAAAGTAGATAATTTAAAAGTGCATTTTCCAATAAGGGGCGGTTTTTTCCGAAGTGTGGTCGATCATGTAAAGGCCGTGGATGGTGTTTCCTTTGAGTTGCAACAAGGGGAAACGTATGGTCTGGTCGGGGAATCAGGAAGCGGCAAGTCAACGACTGGTAAGGCAGTTGTCAAGCTGAATGATGTGACATCGGGACAAATCCTGTTTGAAGGCAGGGATTTAGCAGCTTTAAGTAGAAAAGAGATTAAACCATTCAGAAAAGATATCCAAATGATCTTCCAAGACCCATATTCATCATTGAATCCAAAGAAAAGGGTGCTGGACATCATAGCTGAACCGTTGAGGAACTTTGAACGGTTATCACCTGCAGAGGAAAAGAAAATCGTTCAGGACTTCTTGGACAAAGTTGGACTTAGTCCAGAATCGATTCACAAGTATCCACATGAATTTTCGGGAGGGCAGCGCCAGCGGATTGGGATTGCCAGATCATTGACATTAAAACCTAAACTGATCATTGCCGATGAACCAGTATCAGCCCTTGATGTTTCCGTTCAAGCGCAGGTATTGAATTTTCTCCAGGATCTTCAAGCTGAGTTCAATTTGACTTATTTATTTGTAGGACATGATCTAGGCGTAATCAGGCATATGTGTGATCGGATGGGTGTTATGTATCGAGGAAGATTAGTAGAGGAAGGCAGAAGTGATGAAATCTATGAAAATCCCCAACATATATATACGAAACGACTGATTGCCGCCATTCCTGATTTAGAGCCTGAAGTTCGTGGGGATAAGGTAAAGCTTAGGAAAAAACTTACGGCAGAATATGAGTCTTCCTATTCAAAATTTTTCGATGAGAATGGACGTGCTTACGATTTGAAGCCAATCTCATCAACACATAGAGTCGCATTACTATAAGGAGGTGGAAAGAATATGTGGAAGTTTATCCTCAGACGTTTATTAGTTATGATCCCACAGCTCTTTTTATTGAGCATCATCGTTTTCATGATGGCAAAAGCAATGCCTGGAGATGCCTTATCAGGCCAGGAAATCAATCCTAGGGCAAATCCTGCCGAACTTGATAGGATCAGGGAAGAGCTGGGTTTGAATGACCCTTGGTATCAACAATATTTAAGGTGGGCATCCAATGCTGTACAGGGGGACTTCGGTATTTCCTATACACATAAAACACCTGTTATGGATGTTATCGAAGACAGGCTTTGGAACACGGTGTTCCTGGCGTTGGTCACTCTGATCTTTACATATATGCTTGCTATTCCATTAGGCATACTCAGTGGTAGGTATAACGATACCTGGGTGGATAAAACCGTTACAGGATATAGTTATGTAGGGTTTGGCACACCGATTTTCATCTTTGCGTTAATCATGTTATTCATTTTCGGCTTTGCCCTGGATTGGTTTCCCTCTGGTGGCAGTGTCGATTCAAAAGTGGATGAAGGAACATTCGCCTATGTTGTTAGTAAGATCAATCATTTGATTCTACCAGCTTTAAGTACAGCGTTAATTGCAACAACAAGTACGATCCAATACTTACGAAATGAAATCATCGATAATAAAATCAAGGATTTCGTAAGAACTGCGCGTTCAAAGGGAGTACCTGAATCAAAAGTATATTCACGTCATATTCTTAGAAATTCCTTTTTACCGATAGCAGCATTTTTGGGGTATGAAATTACTGGATTGATCGGGGGCGCTGTCATAATCGAGACCATTTTCAGTTATCCGGGACTTGGGCAGCTTTTCCTTAGTTCAGTCAGTCTGCGGGATTTCAGCGTTGTCACGGCTATCGTCATGATGACGGGATTTGCCACTCTGCTTGGCACTCTTCTTTCAGACATCATACTTAGTGCGGTCGATCCGCGCATACGGATAGAATAGGGGCGGGGTGAGTCGTATGGAAATGAAAGTAGAAACCGGAAAGAACATACAAGTGAAAGATGTGAGCCCTTCAGGAATGAAAATCATTTGGCAGGAAATCAAAAAGGATAAACTTGCCATGGGCTCATTGATTATATTAGTGGCTATATTGGTTTTCGTTTACGGTGCCTCATTCTTCATGGATGCCAAGGAAATTGCTAAGGTCGATTTCCTCTCCATTTATTTGGAACCATCTTCAGACTATTGGCTCGGTACCGATTATGGTGGACGGGATGTATTCGGTCAATTGATCATCGGTACAAGGAACTCATTCACGATCAGTTTGTTCATCACCTTATTCACGGCAATCATCGGTTTAACATTAGGGCTTCTATCTGGTTACTTTGGCGGGGCCACCGATAATGTAATCATGCGTATTATCGATTTCGTGATTGCCCTTCCGCAAATGATGTTCATCATTGTTGTAGTCACGATTGTACCAGTCTTCAACGTATATGTTTTCATCATGATCATGACGCTGTTTTTATGGACAGGAAAGGCACGGCTGATTCGTTCAAAAGCTTTATCAGAGCGTGAGTTGGATTATATCCATGCCTCAAAGACACTTGGGACGCCTCATTGGAAAATCATTCTTTTTCAGCTTCTGCCCAATGTCAGTTCACTGATCATCGTTAACTTTATTTTGAACCTCGCAGGCAATATTGGCCTAGAATCCAGTTTGACTTTCTTAGGATTCGGTCTTCCAGAGAGCACACCGAGTTTAGGGACGCTCATCAGTTATGCTCGTAATCCAGATGTTCTGGAAAACAAGTGGTGGATATGGGTACCCGCATCACTCATGATATTAGTGTTGATGCTGAGTATAAATTTCGTTGGTCAAGCGTTAAAACGCGCCGCCGATGCAAGACAAAGAAGAGGATAAAAAAAGGGGAGTGTATGATTTGAAGATCAAAAGCTATAGTAAGGTATTAAGTGCATTGGCCATTTCGTCTCTACTGCTTGCAGCATGTTCGGATGATACGGAGAAATCGTCAACGAAAGAGAAAAAAGGGAAAGCTGTCGAACAGGTCGATGCTTCTAAATTCCCGACAAAGACAACTAATCAAGGAGAGCCGATCAAAGGCGGCCACCTGACATATGGATTGGTATCAGATACCCCGTTTGAAGGGATATTAAACAAAGTTTTCTATCAAGGAGAACCGGATAACCAAGTTATCACATTCTTTGATGAAGATCTATTGGATACAGATGAAAACTATGTGTTCACGAATGATGGTGCCGCTACTTATGAGATTTCAGATGATCATAAAACGGTGACGCTGACGATTAAGGATAATGTAAACTGGCATGATGGGAAACCTGTGACAGGTGAGGATTTAGAATATGCATATCTTGTCATGGGAAGCAAGGATTACAAAGGTGTACGCTATGATGAACAAATGGCTTTAATCGAAGGTATGGAAGAGTATCATGAAGGCAAAGCGGATAGCATTTCAGGCATTAAGGTGGACGGAAAGAAAATCATTTTCACATTCAAGAAAGCGAATCCTTCCGTTACGACTGGATTGTGGACATACCCGCTTCATAAAGAATACTTAAAAGATGTTCCTATAGCAGATTTGGAATCTTCGGATAAAATCCGTAAAAATCCGATTGGTTTTGGACCATTTAAAGTGAAGAAAATCGTTCAAGGGGAAGCGGTCGAATTTGAAGCGAATAAGGATTATTACCGCGGTGAACCTAAATTGGACAGTATCACATTGAAAGTCGTGAATCCGTCAGTCGTCGTTAAGTCACTTGAAAATGGTGACCTCGATGTAGCCGAGGTCTTGGCTGAGCAATATGATCAGGCTAAGGAATTGGATAATATCGAGTTATTGGGGAAAGTTGAATTGGCTTATTCCTATATTGGTTTCAATTTCGGCTACTATGATAAAGAAAAAGAAGAAAATATTATGGATGAGAATCCTAAATTCGGTGACAAACGCCTTCGTCAGGCGATGGCATATGCCATCAATAATGAAGAAGTGGGCGAAAAGATGTACAAGGGCCTTCGCTTCCCTGCCAACTCGGTCATTACACCAAACTTCAAATATAACAATAAAGATGTAAAAGCCTATGAATATGATCCTGAAAAAGCAAAAAAACTTTTGGATGAAGCAGGATTTGTGGATACAAATAAAGATGGCATTCGTGAAGATGCGGATGGGAAAGAGTTTAAGATCAATTTTGCTTCCATGAGCGGTTCCGATGTTTCCGAGCCTCTTGCAAGGTATTATATCCAACAATGGGAACAAGTAGGTTTGGACGTTGAATTGCAGGATGGTAGGCTGCATGAGTTCAATTCATTCTACGACCTATTGAAAAAGGATAATGATAAAGTGGATGTTTATTCAGCTGCATGGGGAGTCGCTTCTGATCCGGATCCATCAGGTCTATGGGCTAGGTCTGCGGAATTTAACTATACTCGCTGGGTGAATGATAAAAATGATGAGCTTCTGGCGAAAGGGATTTCAGAGGAAGCATTTGATGATCAATATCGGATCGATACGTATAATGAGTGGCAAGAATTGATCCATGAAGAGGTTCCAGTCATTCCGACATTATTCCGTTATCAATTGGCGGGAGTGAATGAACGGGTTACGGGTTATGATTACCTTGCAGGTCGCCAATATCAATGGCATAATGTGGGCGTAACCAAATAATATTATTGAATGATTTCAATCGGCTGCCTGTATAGGTGGCCGATTTTTTGCGTTTCAAAGGTGTGGTTTAAGGCTATATACATAATAGTAAGTAATTGGAAGGGTGATATGGTTGGAAGTGAGAAATCCTAATGAAACAAAGAGAGAGTTAGAAATATTGTTTACTGAATCGATTGGTCGATTGCTGAAACCTCTTGAAGAGGAAATCATTGCAGACATTGTAGCCTATCCAGACGAAAAGAGAATTGCCTTCTTGGAATATATGAAGGAAATGTCCAACAACCAAAGACAGTTAAAGTAAATTGAACGTTCGTCATGGAGGAGGTTTCTTTATGAGTAGTGAAGAAATGAGCAGATATAAGGTATGGCGTGAAAAGTGGAAAAGGAAAATGAATATGGAGAATGAGGCGTAATATGGAATTTCAACATAAGTTATGGCCATCATACCTGTTCTGGCCCATATGAGATAATTCAATCAAAGGACCGTCTTTTGGCGGTCCTTTGTATGTTAAAAGTTGGCATGAAAAGATATAATAAACAAAAGAGGAAAGGAGAGATAGCATGAGTATAATCAAAGAAAAGGAAATCGTATCATACATAAAAGATTTAGTATCCATACCTAGCCCCTCCGGCTATTCGGAGCAAGCCATTAAATATGCAGCCGAATTCTTGGAGAAAAGGCAAGTTGCATACAAGATTACGAATAAAGGCGCACTACTTGCCACATTAAAAGGCGAAGATGATAGCAGACATCGATTGCTGACTGCACATGTCGATACTCTAGGAGCGATGGTCAAGGAAATTAAGTCGAATGGCCGCCTGAAGTTGACCATGATAGGAGGTTTCCGCTGGAATTCTGTTGAAGGGGAGTATTGTAAAATCCATACGGCTTACGGGACAACTATCACCGGGACCATTTTAATCAATCAGACCTCTGTTCATGTATATAAAAATGCAGGAGATGCCAAGCGTGATGATGAGACAATTGAAGTCCGTATAGATGCTGTCGTGAAAACTAAAAAGGAAACGGAGGCCATTGGTATTTCTGTTGGCGATTTTGTCTCTTTTGAACCAAGAGTGGAGGAGTCGGATACAGGCTTTTTGAAATCAAGGCATTTGGATGATAAAGCAAGCGTTGGCATCCTCCTTCATATCATTGACCTTATTTCTGCAGGAAAGATAAAATTGGCATATACGACCCATTTCTTGATATCCAACAATGAAGAAATCGGTTATGGAGGAAATTCCAATATCCCAGAGAAAACAGTCGAATATCTGGCCGTCGACATGGGAGCGATCGGTGATGGACAATCAACGGATGAATTTAGCGTTTCAATTTGCGCAAAAGACTCCTCAGGTCCGTATCATTATAAATTACGTCAGCATCTTGTCGCACTTGCCCAAGCCAATGCTGTTGACTACCGCGTCGATATATATCCGTATTATGGATCGGACGCCTCTGCTGCGATCCGGGCAGGATACGATGTCGTACATGGTTTGATCGGACCGGGAATTGATGCTTCCCATGCCTTTGAGAGAACTCATATCTCTTCATTAAAGCATACAGCCAATCTGATTTTGCATTATATCCAATCGGAGTTGGTGTAATCGTGAAAAAACCCGCACTCATTTATGAGTGCGGGTTTTTAATTCGCTTTTTCATCAATATTTTTATTATAGTCGTGAGTTTTTAGCATAATACCAGTGAATTTCGGCGTTTTACTCGTAAGTTAAGGCGTTTTACTCGTGAATTTCGGTCATTTACTCGTGAATTAAGGCGTTTTACTCGTGAATTTCGGTCATTTACTCGTAAGTTTTGCCTTATTACTCGTGAATACTAAATAATAGTAATTTATAATGATAATTCTTGTGGAGGTTCACCATTGTTGTTCATCAATCGGATGCTTTCAGGCTTAATCTGAAGGAGAATATAGTTTGGATCCTTCGGACCGTCAAACCAATTTTCAAATGACTCATTCCATAATTTATCCTTCAGTTCCTGTGAATCGTTAATTTTAGATGTCCCTGAGATTTCTAAGTAAGAATCGCCTAACCCTTCATTTTCGTAGCCAATCAGGATGTGAACATTAGGGTTCTTTTCAATTTCATCAATTTTTTCCGTTTTAGCACTCGTTGGTGTGTATAAAGTTAATTCGTCGTTAAAAAAAGTCATATAGCGTGAATGTGGTTTGTTATTTTCTACAGATGATAAAACTCCTATTTTATGATCACCGATGATGTTCAATGCTTTTTCTTTTAATTGGTTTTGGCTCATCTTTGCACACTCCTTATATTTTTTACTCTATTACTTTTCCTCTATTTTCATTAAGTTAAACAAATTTCTACAGTTTGCCAATTTTATGAATGAAGACTAAGACAAGATGCCATACTAGTCATTATGTGTTCTTTAAAGAGCCATTTAATGATCTTAATCCATATGTAAAGGTGAGTATGAGGAATGAATTGTGGTGAGTTACTTATCATTGGCGGGGCAGAGGATAAGTGCCTTGAGGGTGAAGTATTAAATAAATTTGTCGAGCTTTCAATCCGCTCAGATGGCGGAATAGGAATACTGCCGACAGCAAGTGAAATTCCTGAAGAAGTGAGTATGGAGTATATCAAGATTTTTAGAGAATTAGGCGTGGGAAGGGTGGAAGTGATCAAGTTGGATTCTAGGAAAGATGCGGATGATCCGGCACTTTGTGAACAGCTGATTTCTTATTCCGCCATCTTCATTACAGGAGGAAACCAAAGCCGGTTATCTGAATTGATCGGACAATCCAAATTCCACCATACCCTTTCTAGAGCTTGGCATAATGGAATGGTGATAGCGGGAACTAGTGCGGGTGCTTCCATTTTAGGTAAAGATATGATTGTCGCCGCTGATACGATGCTGAATGATGATAAGTTAAAGGTTGAGCTTGGGCAAGGTTTCGGATTCCTGGATGGACTGATCATTGATCAACATTTTTCCCAGCGTGGACGCTTTGATCGTCTATTAAGCGCAATAGCGGCAAATAAAGAAATTATGGGTATTGGCATTGATGAAAATACAGCTATTTTAGTCAATGACGGCCATTTTGAAGTATTTGGACAACATCAAGTTTTAGTGCTTGATGGCAGCAAAAGCAATTATATCAATATCACATCTTCTGAAAATGGCAGTGAAGAGCTGACTCTCTCGGGATTTAACCTTCATGCACTTACCAGGGGCTATCGTTTTGACCTGCTTACCAGGAAATTGTTGATGAAAAAGGGGAGCCAACCATGATAATCAATCGAGTCCGTTATTTAAAAGGACCCAATTATTTTGCTTATACACCAACGATTTGCATTGAATTGGATATAGGGGAACTGGAAGAGAAACCATCTGATACCATTCCCGGGTTCAATGAAAAATTGTTGAAGCTTCTCCCTAATATTGGAAGTCATACATGTTCAAAGGGGTATCGAGGAGGGTTCGCTGAAAGGCTCAGAAACGGTACATGGATGGCGCATATATTGGAGCATATGACAATTGAGCTTCAAAACTTGGCCGGAATCGATGCCATTCGAGGAAAAACGATAATGATGGGAAAGAAGGGTCATTATTATGTTACATATGACTATCAGGAGCAAGAATGCGGTCTACAAGCTTTTTTGGCAGCTAAAGAAATCGCGGAAGCCATCCTGAATGATGAAAACCATATAAATGTACAATTATATGTAAAACAAATTGAACAAATCTATTATCAAAATAAACTAGGGCCAAGTACGGAAGCCATTTTTAAGGCAGCACAAGCAAAAAATATTCCTGTCGAACGAATGGGTGATGATAGTTTACTGCGTTTAGGAACAGGTTCAAGGCAGAAGTATGTCCAGGCGACAATTTCAAGCCAGACTTCGAATATTGCCGTGGAGAACTCATGTGATAAATCATTGACCAAAGCGATCTTGAAAGGGTGTGGCCTTCCTGTACCTGAAGGGGAAATTGCCCATTCCATTGAGGATATCTTTGACTCAGCGGACAGGCTTGGTTTTCCATTGGTTATAAAGCCGTATAACGGTAGGCAGGGCCAAGGGGTCATCACCCATATCAAGAATAAGGATGAACTCTTCAATGTAATCAATTGTTTGGAATCGCATGTAGAGAAGTATATTGTCGAACGACATTTTGAAGGACATGACTACCGGTTATTGATTGTCAACGGAGAGCTTATAGCATCCAGTTTGAGGCTTACTCCCTATGTTATTGGAAACGGTAAAGAAACGATACGGAGATTGATAGAAAAGGAAAATCGTAATACGTTGCGGGGAGAGGGCCATGAAAAGCCGATGTCAAAAATTCCGCTTACACACACCGTGACTTGTTATTTGGAAAAGTCGAACAGGACGCTTAATACTATTCCGAAGGAAGGAGAATTGGTACAAGTTGTCGGCAATGCAAACCTTTCAACAGGTGGGAAGGCAATCGATGTAACCGATCAGATCCATCCAACCATTAAGAACATGGCGGTTGCTGCCGCAAGAGCAATCGGGTTGGATATTGCCGGAATAGATTTTATCTGTGAGGATATATCCAAACCAATCGACCATTCTCGGACAGCGATCATTGAAGTGAACGCTGCACCAGGAATTCGAATGCATCACTATCCGAGTGAAGGGGAAAAAAGGGATGTCGGCAAAGCCATAGTCGATTATTTATTTCCGACTAGGGAAGAGGGAGCTATACCAATCATCGCAGTGACAGGAACAAATGGTAAGACGACAACGACTCGATTGGTTCATTACTTTCTTTCAAATGAAAAAACAAAGGTCGGAATGACGAATTCAGATGGAGTATATATCGGTGATGAGGTATTGGACCAAGGTGACTGCAGTGGCCCGATAAGTGCAAGGATGGTATTGGCCCATCCTGAAGTCGATTTGGCTGTTTTGGAAACGGCACGGGGAGGAATTTTGCGTGAAGGTCTGGCTTTTCGTCAATGTGATGTGGGCATCATTACAAATGTGAGTGAGGATCATCTCGGCAATGATGGAATTGATACATTGGAGGATCTTGTAAAATTAAAGCGGCTGGTTGCCGAAATCGTTCTGAAAACGGGATACTGTATACTGAATGCGGATGATCCGAATGTAGCAGCCATGGAAGCTTATACAGATGGGCAAGTCATCTACACCTCTACGGATGCCACTCAGCCACTGGTGAAGGCCGCGATTAATGAAGGATGTAAGGTATGGTATGTCAATGAGCAAGGGATGATTCTTCATGCATCAGATGGTATCATCCATCAATTTATGGATTGCAATAAGATTCCAATAACGATCTCCGGCATGGCACGTCATAATATCGCCAATTTACTTCAGGCGTTAGCCGCAGCTCATACACAAGGCATTTCCATGGAAGAACTAAGAAAGAAGGCTGTCTCGTTTATGCCTGATACGAATTTATCCAAAGGACGTTTCAATTTAAAAAAGTTAAAAGAGCGAACCATCATCATTGACTATGCACATAATGAAGCAGGATTAAAAGCCATATTCGAAACGGTCAGTGCCTATAACAGAAATCGTCTTATCACTGTTTTGGCAGGGCCAGGGGACCGAATTGATGAAGAGCTTATCAGGCTCTCCAAAGTGGCGGCAATGCATTCTGATTTGTTCATCATTAAAGAAGACGATGATCTACGGGGAAGGGAACCCTTTGAGGTAGCAAAACTGCTTCAGGAAGCTGCGATAGAAGAAGGGCTACATAAAGATCGGACTTGTCTCGTGCTTAACGAATTGGATGCCTTCGTAAAAGCCTGGGAAATATCACAACCAGGTGACCTATTATTATTCTTTTACACGGATTTCGGATATGTTGAACGGTTTTTCGAAAAAGTTTCAAAAGATCCATTGCCGAAGAAATAAAAGACCGTGCATTTCGCCATGCGGAATGCACGATTTTATTTTATAATGTCCCCATAATGAAGCAGTCAAGTTGAACAACCAAATGGATTCTACGGTACATTAGTCTAAATTGATTTATCATTTGCATTACTTTTCCTTTGTATATGTTCCTGAATGAAAAAAAGCTAATCTATTTGGATTAGCTTCAGTTGGATTTGGATGATTTGTACTCACGATTGCCGTCTTTATTTGTTGTTGTGTACTTTATAACCTCGCCCGATGGGCATAGATAACAATCAAAATGTGCGTCGTCCACATAGTCAGGTTTGCGGAAGACTCCTTCTTTTGTTTGAGAACGTGTATAGGGTAAAGCTGGTGTGATTTGTTTGCGAAAAATGTAGTTAGTATTGACTAGTGTTTTTAAGCTGCATCTGTGGCAACAGCTTCTGGTTTTCCAACTTTTTCAATCACTTATTCAAGATGCTCAAAGATCCGACTAATATGCGTAATTCGAGCGCAGGGCGCTTCTCATCAAGCAGGTCTTACCACTCAGTTGATGATACAAAATCATTTTCTGTTAACTAACGCTTAACAGGTCCTGATACTAATTTAGAAACTACCACCTTGTCATTGCTTAATCGAATAAACTTATTAACATCAGAAAAATTTCAATGATTCTAGGTTGATATATTCCCATCTTATTAGAAATATCTATTATACTACTCTTTATTGACACCGATAGATAAGTAATTTGTTTCTGCAATAACGTCAATTTTGTGATTATCTTTTTCGTAAGTTGTCAAAGCGCCCTCCTGGAAGGTTTTTTTCCATCCACTCGCTTTGATATGCAAACGATATATTAATGGAAGTCCATCTTTCTTTGTTTCAGAAACGGCTAAGCCTGAATAAGATGAAAAACCTTTGCGGCTATTAATTACTTCAGCATTTTTAGGAATTGGGAAACCATTAAATTTTTCTGACTCTTCATAAGAAAACACAGTCCAAAGTGCAAATGTAAATACACATAAAGTTAGACC
>NZ_JBHXAS010000130.1:0-12625 GCF_042727425.1 Peribacillus sp. NPDC060253 | reverse complement strand
TTTTTATACATTATCATATAAGAAATAATGGATCAGGTAATGCTGCTTAATTTCCTGATTCATTTTTTAATTTAAGTGTATTAGAATGCTTGGAGGACCTCAAGTAAATTCAATGCTTCCATCTATAAGAATAAATAAGAAAATTAAACCAAATGACTGTTGTGTAAGGAAGCATTGTTTATAAACAATATATGCGAATGTCTTTGTTGGATCCGAATGAAAGTAAATTGCTCAAAATAGGAAATGAAAACCCTTGCCTTTCAATTGAAGGCACCACTTAAGATTTATTCGAAAGACCTATCGAATATTATCAAACTTTAGCAAGAGGAGATCTTGTACTCAGAACCTACTAATCCCCAGTGAAAATAAGCTCTAATTGCTTTTCATTTATTTATAAATTTTCTATGCACTTATTCCGGAATTAACCAAAACCACCACTCCATCTAAATTGTGGTGGTTTTGGTGATAACAAGCATATCGCATCGTCTTTAGCTAATGTCACAAGTAAATTGGTAACTGAAAAAAGTGAAACTGTCAAAGTTGAAAAGCCTGCGATGATGATTGCTCCATTAAAAACATTGGGAAATATGCCTAGTTATAGCTAGACATTGCGGTCACGAACGGGCTTTCCTTTTGATTAATCAATAAATGCAGTTTATCTTGAACCATAGATCTCGTTAGAATATATATAATAAAAATGAACTCTGCAGTAGGAGAAAAAGTACATATTATTGTAAAAGTTGAAGATGTCTTCAGCTTTTTTGTTTGCCTTATCATCTTCAAATCTCTGGCGCAGCGCAGATTGGAACATAATATAAGCCCGAACTGCGAAATATAAGGATACATGCCCTTACATGAATCCTACTTATGCATGATTGACTTGGTTTTTTGATTTGATATAGTTTTAGGATGCTAAAGTGAGAAGATAAGATCAGACTAAAAAAAGAGCCTTCTGCGAAAGGGGGTGCCTCCTGTGAAAAGCATACAAAGCCGCTTATTGATCATGCTGCTGATTTTCATCGTTCTGCCCTATTTCCTGTCCGTTTTTTTCATCTACACTTATACAAAAAACAGTGTGGAGAAGTATGAACTTGAAAACAGCCAGGAGCAGCTTCAGAAGAATGCGGATGAACTGGAGCAGTATTTTGACGACATGATTGATTATCCATATATTTTTTTGTACCGCAACCCTGATCTGTTTCGGATTTTTAATAACGGCTTTGAAGACTCCATTTATTTCAGCCCCATGACCATGGAAAAGAGTCTCGAGACCTTTTATCTAATGAGAAACGAATTCCGGCAAATCCGTTTCTATATTGCTAAAAACAATGAGTCATTTACAGTCTATAATGCAGTGATCAGCACACACAGGTATCAGCCGAATTTTCTGAAACAGGACCCGATCAAACAGCTGTATACATCTGACTCACAATATTTGATTGAGCCGCCCCACCCTCTTGAGAATTACAATAATGCAGCCATTGTTCCAAAATCGGACAAAACGATGGTGATGACTTTTCACCACAAAATTACAGACGTTCTTTCTAAAAAGTTTCTTGGGATGATTACAATCGACATTGATTTGGGCGAGTATGCCCGCATTTGCAATAACCTTGTCCAGGGAGAAGCATCTTCTGTTTTGCTTATTGATTCAGCAGATCGCGTCATGTATGCAAATGATCGTGCCCTGATTGGAAAACCTCTTCCTGCCGATGAAAAGCAGCGTCTTAATGGGAATAGGAGCCGGCATGATGACGATATTCTCTTATCAAAGGAGTTATCAGGGTCACTGAACGGCTGGGAATTGATTAAGATCATGTCGAGTCAGGCGTTATATGAAGATGTCAGGAAAACCGCCTATACCAATATCCTTGTCGGCATCGGCGTAGGAATACTGGGTTTGCTGATGATAGGCATTATCTCAAATAGGATTACCCGTCCCATTACGAGGCTGAGCAGCAAAGTCCGCTCCATTGAAGGCGGAAATATGAATGTTCCTTTTGATGATACCAAAAGCGATGAAATTGGCCATTTGGAGTCACACATGAAGGACATGATGAACCGGATTAATTCCCACATTGACCGTGAATATAAGCTTGAAATTGAAAACAGGAAGAACCAGTTCAGGGCGTTAAAATCACAGATCAATCCTCATTTTCTGTTTAACGCTTTACAATCCATCGGCGCTGTTGCCCTCAGGTCGAATGCACCAAAGGTCTATCAATTGCTGACTTCGCTGTCCAAAATGATGCGCTACTCAATGAAGGCAGATCAATGGGTACGGGTTCGGGATGAAGCTGAGTATACAAAAGCGTACCTCTCCCTTCAAACAGAGCGTTTTGGTGAAAATATAAGTTACTCGGTCAATATCGATGAGTCCATTTTGGACATGACTATTCCAAGTATGATTCTGCAGCCCCTAGCAGAGAATTTCTTTAAACACACGTATGAGGAAGGTTACAGCAACGCTCATTTGTCCATTGACGGGGAAAAACAAGGAAACGATCTGTGCTTTACTGTAGAGAATGATGGTCCGGGTCTGACGGAAGAAGAGCTTCAGACTCTGCGGGAACATATCTATACACCCCCTTACGAAGGGACTTATTCGCATGAACATATAGGCCTGAAGAATATTCGTGACAGGCTGCTTCTGGAGTATGGACCAAGTGCAGAAATGAAAGTAGATTCGAATGACGGACAGGGTTTTTCCGTCAGCATGAGAATCCCGATAAAGACCGTCCTTGGGAATGATAAAGACTTACTTCAGGAAAGGAGATGACCACGGTGAAAGCATTGATTGTCGATGATGAATTCAATGTGCGGGACGTCATACGCCATTTAGGCCAGTGGGAAACATACGGCATCACCAAGCTATTGGAAGCCAAAAATGGCCATGAGGCAAAATCACTGATTGAGAAAGAACGCCCGGAGATTATCTTTACAGACGTGAAAATGCCCGGTATGGGCGGAATCGAACTGATTGAGTGGCTGGATTCCATTTCCTATCCGGGGAAAGTTATTTTCATTACTGGATATAACGATTATTCCTATATGCGCAAAGCCATTCAGCACAGCAGCTTTGATTACCTGCTGAAGCCGATTGAGTATGAAGCGTTCAATCATACACTGGAAAAATCGGTACAAGCCTGGAAGGATGACTTTGAACATGCTGAAGTGCTGGAAGATGTGAAAAAACTGCGGAGAAACCAGTTAGCCACTGCGATATGTCTGGGGGACCGTTCAGACTCAATCAGCCTTGCCGAGTTTCTTCCTGAATCGGAGGGCTATAAGCTGACACTGCTCTCCTTTTACCAGATGCACAATCCGGATCTCTATATCCAAAAGCTTTCAGATGAGCTTACGGACCGCAAATTAGGAAATGCGTTTTCCCTGCAGACGGATCTTAACCTCTGCCTTGTTATCACCATTCGCGATCAATGGCTCTCCGTTGAGGAATGGATCAGCCAGGAGTTCGATATCCCTGTAAGGCTTGTAACTGAAGAGCAGGTCGAAACTTTATCGGATATCAGGACCTCGTTTCAGGCTCTGCAGAAAAAGCTAGAGGAACAAAACTTCCGATCCATCCACCGTCTGGATGAAATAGATGCCGCCCGCCGCATGGAAGACATGGTTTCCTATGTTGACATGTATTATATGGAGGATTTGAGTCTGGAAAAGCTGTCGAATGTCTTCTTTTTAAGCCGCGAGCATATCTCAAGAAAGTATAAGCAAGAAACCGGAATGACCCTGTCCAAATACATCACGGAGCTTAGAATCAGCCAGGCAAAATCGTGGCTGAAAGAAACAGACAAAAGCATTTACTCCATCTCGACCATGCTTGGCTATCAAGATGAAATCTACTTTTCAAAGCTATTTAAAAAGGTCGTCGGCATGACGCCTTTTGAGTTCAGGAACAGGAACGATCAACATGAATCTAAAGGGGTGACATGATGAAAAACAGGCTTTTATCCCTTTTGTTAATCGGAGCCGTCAGCCTGCCTCTTTCTGCATGTCAGGACGAAGCCCCACCAGAAAAAACGGAAAAGACAGAGCGAAAAATCACGCTGGATTTAAGGAATCCGAAAGTGGAAATCTCCACTCAATTTGAAGAAATGACGCGTGCTTATGAACGGGAAAATCCCCACGTCAATATCAGGGTACATACTGTTGGAGGCGCAATGGATGACCTCGCCGACCTAAAAGCCGAAATGGCGACCGGCACTGGTCCGGATATCTTTACAAACAGCGGCTATGAAAATGCCAAGCTGTGGCGGAACTATCTGGAGGATCTCACAGGGGAGCCCTGGATTAATCAAGCATACAAAGAATCCCTGACGCCGGTCACATTGGACGGGAAAATTTACGGAATGCCGGTTAACCTTGAAGGGTATGGCTTTATCTATAATAAGGATTTATTTAAACATGCCGGCATTACTGAACAGCCCGCCACTCTTTCTGAACTGACAGCAGCTACCGAAAAGCTGCAGAATGCAGGCATTACTCCCTTTGCAACAGGCTACTATGAAGATTGGAAATTGGGCGACCATCTGATGAATGTTGCTTTTGCCCAGCAGAAGGATACTGATGCTTTTATAAGAAATTTAAATAACGGAACGGAAAAAATCAGTACCAATCAAACATTTAAGGATCTCCTTGCCCTGCTGGATCTCACCATAAAGTACGGAAACGATAATCCGCTGACAACGGACTATACAATGGAAGTGAATCTGTTTACCTCCGAAAAAGCAGCCATCATTCAGCAAGGCAACTGGATTCAGCCGATGATCGATCAAGCTGCGCCTGACATGAACATCGGTTTTATGCCGATTCCGATTAATGACCGACCTATAAAGGAAGCCCTTGTCGTCAGCGTTCCAAATTATTGGGCCGTAAATAAACAGTCCATTCCTGAAAAGAAAAAAGAAGCCAAAAAGTTTTTAAATTGGATGGTGTCGTCAGAACAAGGAAAACGGTTCATGACGGAAGAATTCAAATTCATTCCTGCGTTTAAGAACATTAAAACTGATGATATAGGGCCGCTCGCAGAAGAAACTCTTCGAAATTACAAAGATGGGAACACCGTCCCATCTAACTGGTTTCACTTCCCTGTTGGAATTAGAGAAGAATTCGGCGCCGCGACTCAGCTCTATGTCGGGAAACAGCTGAACCGCAATCAGCTGCTCAATGAATATCAAAAGTCCTGGGAGAGGTTTTCGAAGGAATAGCCTCTTGCCGGGGCTTTTTTTGCCTTCCACAATTGCGATATCAATATACGACTAAATTCCAATCAATATGTGGCATACCTCTCTTTTCAGGAATCGCCTATAATTCTACTGTACTAGCAAATACATAAAACCAGGAGGAAGACTTATGAACTTTAGCAGGCTTGCCACACAGGCAACAGCAGTAATACTCAGTACTGGCATTCTATTAAGCGGTACTGTTACCCAATCATTTGCAGCACCAAAGGATCCGGCAGATTACAAAGAAACGTACGATACTTCACAAATCACTCGTTCAGCTATGAAAGATATGATTAATCAGCACGGTGATACTAGATATACCATTCCTAAGTTTGACGAATCCACAATTAAAAACATCCCTTCTGCCAAAAAAGTAACGGAATCAGGCGAAACCATTGATTTAGATGTGTGGGATACATGGCCATTGCAAAACGCTGATGGAACTGTTGCAGAATACAAAGGATATCATATCGTTTTTGGATTAGCAGGCGATCCTAAAAACGCGAGTGATACGTTCATCTACATGTTCTACAAAAAAGTGGGCGACGATTCCCTTGATGCTTGGAAGAATGCTGGAAGAGTATTTGATGACAATGATAAAAACGTTCCAAATGATCCTTACCTAAAAGAGCAAGCCGAAGAGTGGTCAGGTTCTGCAACCTTCACTGAGGACGGGGAAGTTCGCTTATTCTATACAAACCGTGAACCGTATACACCTGAGTCAGGAAATTATGGGAAACAAACCTTAACGACCGCTCAAGTAAACCTTTCAGAGCCAGATTCTGAAACATTAAAAGTGGATGGTGTTGAGGATTACAAATCCATCTATGAAGGCAAAGACAGCAAGTACTATCAAACTGTAGATAAATTTGTAGAGGACGGAAATTCCGCTGATAATCATACCTTCAGAGACCCTCACTATGTAGAAGACAACGGCCGCAAATACCTTGTATTTGAAGCAAATACGGGTACAGAATATGGCTACCAAGGCGAAGAATCGCTATACAATAGAGCTTACTATGGCAACAGCAATAAATTCTTCCAGGATGAAAAAAGCAAACTTATGCAAAGCCCTAAAAAAGAGTTAGCTGAACTTGCAAACGGTGCAATTGGAATTATTGAAATAAACGACGATTATTCATTGAAAAAAGAAATGAAGCCATTGATTGTTTCAAATACGGTCACAGATGAAATCGAACGTCCAAACATCTTTAAAAAGGACGGCAAGTGGTATTTATTCACAAGTTCAAGAGGATCAAAAATGACCATTGATGGAATCGATAATCAAGATATTTACATGTTAGGCTACACGTCTAATTCCTTAACTGGCCCATATAAACCATTAAATAAAACGGGCATCGTCCTGCATCAGGATCTAGATCCATATGACATCACTTGGAACTATGCTCACTATGCAATCCCGCAGGCTGGCAGTGATAATGTTGTAGTGACTAGCTACATGACAAACAGAGGTTATTTTGAAGACAATAAATCCACCTTTGCCCCAAGCTTCCAGCTTAACATTAAAGGGAAAAAAACATCGGTAGTAAAAGACAGTATTCTTGAACAAGGCCAGATTACGGTTAAGTAGTTACCAGTGAAAAGAAAAAGAAAATGTCAGGAAACTTGGCATTTTCTTTTTTCTATTTTTAAAAGAAAAGTGGTGAGTTTAAGTGAACAAAAAGAAATATAAGATGGTTGGATTATTCATTCTTGGATTATGGATGGTTATTAGCACAGGAATTTTGATTCATTCATTTTATAAAACAAAAGAAGCTAATCCGCCAGATAAGGTAGAAAAGTACTCATACCGGGCTGCCTACCATTTTACTTCTCCTGATCATTGGAAAAACGATCCACAGAAGCCCGTTTACTATGAAGGAAATTATCATTATTTTTACCTCTATAATGGAGATTACCCGGATGGCAACGGCACAGAATGGCGACATGCCACCTCTAAAGATTTGGTTCACTGGAAGGATGAAGGAATTGCCATTCCAAAATATACGAATCAAAATGGGGATCCATGGACAGGGTCAGTAGTTGTAGACAAGGAAAATACAGCTGGGTTTGGGAAAGACGCTTTTGTGGCGATCGCAACACAACCCTCTAAGGATGGCCAGAAACAAGAACAATTTCTATGGTACAGTACGGACAAAGGAAATACGTTTACCTCTTACAGTGACGAGCCTATTATGAAAAATCCAGGAACGAAGGATTTTAGAGATCCAAAAATCATCTGGGATAACACGAATCAAAAATGGATCATGACCATGGCCGAAGGATCGAAAATAGGTTTTTATGAGTCTGATAACCTGAAAGATTGGCGCTATACGAGTAGCTTTTTCACTGAGAACATTGGAGTTTTAGAGTGCCCTGACCTTTACCAGATCCGCGCTGATGACGGGACAGTTAAGTGGGTGCTGGGCGTCAGTGCAAACGGAAAAGCAGCAGGGAAACCAAACACCTATGCATACTGGACAGGAACGTTTAATGGAACAGAATTTCTTCCAGATAACAATGAACCGCAATGGCTAGACTACGGTTTCGATTGGTATGGCGGAGTAACGTTTGAAGATGGCAAGGCAAGTGACAAATTAGACAAACGCTATGCCCTCGCTTGGATGAATAACTGGGCCTACGCCGACAATACGCCGACATTAAAAGAAGGGTTTAACGGAATGGATTCGATCGTCCGTCAAATTGAACTAAAGCGTGAAGGCGAGAACAAGTATTATCTTTCTTCACAGCCTTCAGAAGCATTAAAAGAATTGACAAGCTCAACGAATTCTTTTGATAAAATCGAAGTGGATGGCTCGGAAACACTTGATGTTAAAGGAGATGCCTATCAAATAGAGGCAGATCTCTCATGGTCGGATTTTAAGAAAGCAGGATTAAGGCTCAGGGAGTCAGATGATCAAAAACGCCACGTTGACGTAGGCATTTCTGCAAAAGAAAATTACTCTTATGTCAATCGAGCATTCACAGATCAACCTGACGAAACGAATCAGTTCGTTGAAAGTACTGCACCATTTGATGCCAGTAAGAAGAAGGTTCATTTAAAGATTCTCGTCGATAAAACGAGTATTGAAGTTTTTGTGGATGATGGACAGGCTGCTTATTCAAACTTAATATTCCCTCATGCTGAAGATAAAGGAATTACTCTCTTCTCCGAGGGCGGCAAAGCGATCTTTAAGAATGTGAAGGTTACACATTTTGATTCGATTAATTGAACCTCATCTTGGCAGATACCTTTCATATGTGTACACATACATTCTTTTATAAGAAATGACTCTTCAAATACGAACATTTACTAAAAGGCGTACCACCAACATTTGAATTCTAGAGCAATCGTGAGATTGTGTTTAGTTTATTGAGGGAGGATAGTTGAAGAGTGCTCTTTGACCTCTATTCAACAATTGGGCCATTTAATAGAGTGAGAATTTAGAATAATATACGAATGTAAGTGGATTTTTTTAATGTGAAAATCTATCAGACGATGATAAAATAAATCTGATTTCGAAGAAGGAATACTATAGGAGCCGTGAGACAAAATATAAAGATGAATGTATTAGACAAGAGTAAAAGGGTGAGGGATATTAGTCATGTTTAATATCCCTCACCCTTTATGCTTTGGAACAAGGATAGTTTTACCTTGATGAAAGAATTTATAAAAAGTAGTTTTGAGGATTTTTTAATGCACTTGCAATTTTCCTGATTCCCTCTTCAATTCGATGGGCGCCAACATTTGAAACATTCAACTTCAAAATCCGTTCGTGGTAAAAGTCATCTAAATAATTTCTTTCAACTGAATCCAGATATATTCCTTCTTCATGCAAATGATAAACAAATGATTTCAAATTCACACGCTTGGGCAGCACAATATGACTATGCATTACAATTTCTGATGATGATTCGTACGTAGATAAATGATCTTGTATTGATTGATGCAGAATTTTCGCACGAGTATGATAGATATTACTGACTTTGGTTTTATTATGTTCAAACATCCCATTTTTCAAATAGAGATATAATGCGGCTTGTGAAATCATAGAGCTGTCGATATCCGTTGTCATTTTGTATTTTTGAAAAATATCAATAATTGAAGGAGGGAGAACCGCCAATCCAACTCTTAACCCAGGAAACATAATTTTTGAAAAACTTTTTAAATAGATGACTTTATCGTGGTGATTATCAGCAAAAAGAGGGTCGTTCTTCGGATTGTATTCAAAATCTGCTAAATAATCATCTTCTAAAATGTATACATTATATTGGTCTGCTAATTGTAAAATAGCCTCTTTTTCTTTTTTACCGTATGAAGATCCTAAAGGATTATGGAAGCGGGGCATTGTATAAAAGAATTTAATATCTTCTTCATGAAATATTTGTTCAAGTCGACCTAAATCAATACCTTTCTCGGTACGTTGAATTCCTATTGCAGGCAGCTGTAAGGTTTTCAGCAGATCCATATATAAATGATAGCTAGGTTGTTCAACTAGAATGGTGGAACGATTATTCGGAAAGGGCATCATACTTACTAAAGAAAGAGCCTGTTGAACACCTGTAGTGATGAAAATCTGTTCGCTATGCGTGAATACTTGGTAAGATTCTAACAGTTTTTTAGCTTCTGCTATGAGTGGCGGCCAACCTTTTGGCGTACCGTAGCGAAATAATTCTTCTTGATAGGTATCAATTGCTTTGTTTATGCAGTGTTGAAATTCTTTATAAGGAAATGCATGCCAAGTAGGAGATGCGCTTTCAAAGTCAATTATGTCAGTGGACAATGGGGTTTTGAAGACGTGATTATCCACAACATAATAACCACTTTTCGGTAGGGCATAAATAATATGTTGCTCCTCCAATTTTTTTAAAGTGGTCAATATCGTGCTATTACTGCAAGCATATTGTTGTGATAAATTTCGAATGGATGGTAATTTTGCACCGGTCGAAAATTCACCAGACTGAATTTGCATCAGGAGTGATTGATAGATTGTTTCATATTTAAGCATCATAAACCTCCTTGCACATCTGTATCGGTACAGATGTGTATTTTTTATATCGTAAAAGTTATTATTATCTCTTACGATAATGGTACCGGCCGGATCAATATAAGGGGGTAATCGAAATGAGTGAAAATAGAAATGCATATATCTCAGCAACCATCTATGCAATCATTATCGGATTGTCATTTATGTTTGTTAAAGTGACATTAACGGTTGCAACACCGTTAGATACATTGGCTCATCGGTTTACCATTGCATGGATCGCTGCCACAGTGTTGTTCGTGTTAAAAAAAGAATCGATCAAGGTAACGAAAAAAGATGTACAGCAGATTGCCTTGTTAGCCATCTTATATCCGACACTCTTTTTTGCTTTTCAAGTATTTGGGTTAGTGCATACATCTTCATCGGAAGCTGGTATTATTCAAGCAACTATACCAATTTTTACGTTGATTTTTGCAAGTATCATATTAAAGGAAACATCTACACGCAGTCAAAAAATAGCTATTGGTTTATCTGTACTCGGTGTGATGTATATTATGTACATGAACGGGGCAGGGGGCACAAATACAAGTCTCTTCGGGGCTGGTTTAATTTTACTTTCAGCACTTACCTCCTCACTATACAACTTATTTGCCAGAAAGTTAACACAACGCTATTCGTTATTCACTATCACATATATCATGACCTTGTTTGGGTTTATAGCTTTTAATGGACTGGCACTGACAAACCATATAATGAATGGAACAGTGGATCAATTTATGCAACCTTTTGGACACTGGGATTTTGTTCTTGCCATTTTATATTTAGGTATCCTATCGTCTTTAGGAACGTCCTATCTTTCCAACTATGCATTATCAAAAATAGACGCATCGAAAATGAGTGTTTTCAGTAATTTTGCTACGCTCATTACCATTTTAGCAGGGGTCATTTTTTTAAAAGAGGAATTTCATTTATACCACATAGCAGGGTCAATTATCATTATCATCGGCGTTGTTGGTACAAACTATTTTGGTGCAAGGGGCAAATCAAATGAAAAAATATAGTCTCTTGCTAATCATAAGCCTCATTTGGGGATCTCAATTTTTCTTCGTGGAATTAGTAACGAATGATGTAGGTTCCATTTCGTTGTCTGCTTTGAAAGCACTGATTGGTGCAATTTGTTTATCGGTGATTAGTCTGTTCCAATCAAAGAAAAACTACACAACCAATACTAAAAAATATTTTTGGATTGCACTTTTTGAAGTAGTCTTGCCGTTTATTCTTATTGCACAAGGCCAAAAGTACGTATCGAGCAGTATTGCATCTATGCTAATCGCAATGGTCCCAATCTTCACATTAGTATTTTTCGTATTGCTCTTCAAAAAGAAAGCAAGCAAATTTGAAATAGTCAGCATAGTATTGGGATTTTTAGGAATTGTGATCTTATCGTGGCCAACGCAAGGAATTATGAACGTTTCAGGTAATATATTGGGTAATGTGTTGCTCATTCTTGCTGCTATAAGTTTTGCATTGTCTTTAATTCTAATGGAAAAATTAGAAGATGGTTCTCCGGTGGTCCATATGAGAAATGTTTTATGGATTGCAAGTATTGTCTTATTGCCAATGTCATTCCTTTCTGAAAAGCCATTACAAATCGATATCAATCATTCACAAGTAATATATATTACCATTTTAGGTATATTCCATGCAGGAATTGTCTATATGCTGTATAATCTCTTAATTCAAGAAGAGGGAGCATTATTTGCCTCTTTTAGCAACTATATTAACCCGGTTATTGGTGTAATTTTAGGCTATATTATTTTAAAAGATGCATTATTTTTGCGGCATAAGATTGGCATATTAATCATTCTTATAGCACTTTTATTTTCGAATCCTGATATTTCTAGAAAATGGGTTAGGAAGAACAATTAATAGAGAATACCCTTGTGTATAATGAGCTTTTGTTCTATAAAAAATCTCTAGAATAAAGTTAATCGGAACAGAAAATAATCTTAAATATTTTAATTTAGGTAATTCAACAATCGGGCGCAATTCTTTAATAAGAATCGCTTTTTTTATAGAACTACCATAAAAATAAGTTTCTTTAAAAATGAAAAATAGACCCTGCTCAATCGTTTAAAAAAAGAGGAGAGCGTTAATTAATTAGTCTATGGATTAGGGTTGACTGGATTAAGGTCAGTATTAGTATTGACACTTCCTAATCATTTTCATTCTTTGTGGTGAATCGCCGATTTTTGCGATTCATGGATGGCTAACGGGTGAATTAGTTCTTTAGAGAGCTGTGATTGAAGTGAACCCAAAAAGTTAGACACTTTATTTAATTAGGCAGCCTTGAGGGCATGAATCCGGTAATCTACCGGGCTCATGCCTTTTAATTTT
>NZ_JBHXAS010000129.1:0-12638 GCF_042727425.1 Peribacillus sp. NPDC060253 | reverse complement strand
GCGAAGAGGTCACACCCGTTCCCATTCCGAACACGGCAGTTAAGCTCTTCAGCGCCGATGGTAGTTGGGGGTTTCCCCCTGTGAGAGTAGGACGTTGCCAGGCTATTCATTTAAATCTTTAAATGGGTTTAAGGAAACATAATATTATTCCGCAGTAGCTCAGTGGTAGAGCATTCGGCTGTTAACCGAACGGTCGTAGGTTCGAGTCCTACCTGCGGAGCCATATGCTTCCATAGCTCAGTAGGTAGAGCACTTCCATGGTAAGGAAGAGGTCAGCGGTTCGAATCCGCTTGGGAGCTTCCCAATCTATCTATGAACACAAAAGTCCGGCCCGTTGGTCAAGCGGTTAAGACACCGCCCTTTCACGGCGGTAACACGGGTTCGAATCCCGTACGGGTCACCATTTTCAACTCATTAATATGGAGGATTAGCTCAGCTGGGAGAGCATCTGCCTTACAAGCAGAGGGTCGGCGGTTCGATCCCGTCATCCTCCACCATTATATTCATTATTTGCCGGTGTAGCTCAACTGGTAGAGCAACTGACTTGTAATCAGTAGGTTGGGGGTTCAAGTCCTCTTGCCGGCACCATTTACAACCATATATTGCGGAGGGGTAGCGAAGTGGCTAAACGCGGCGGACTGTAAATCCGCTCCTTTGGGTTCGGCAGTTCGAATCTGCCCCCCTCCACCATTTTAATGAAAATCCTGTGGATCAGTTATATATTCTCTATATTAGGGAAATATATGATTACCACTTTTTATTTTGTTGAATATTAATGATACATATCATATTATTGGGCTATAGCCAAGCGGTAAGGCAACGGATTTTGATTCCGTCATGCGAAGGTTCGATCCCTTCTAGCCCAGCCATTTGCGGAAGTAGTTCAGTGGTAGAATACAACCTTGCCAAGGTTGGGGTCGCGGGTTCGAATCCCGTCTTCCGCTTATTATAGTTTACATTCCTTAGGGGCCTTAGCTCAGCTGGGAGAGCGCCTGCCTTGCACGCAGGAGGTCAGCGGTTCGATCCCGCTAGGCTCCACCATCAACTACATACACCAAAACTTACGTCTTAAGCCAAAATGGTTTAAGACTTTTTTTTTATTTAATTTCAGGAGTGACCATTCACGATAGATAATAAGCCTTTTAAAAAAATCCGATAAAACATTAAGATATGAGAAAAGTGACTGCATCTTTATTCATGGAAATGTCCAGTTGAACCACCTTGATATACGATATAAAATAGTGGAAAGGGGGAGTTGTATGTCTATTCAGAAAATTTCTGTCATAGGGTTGCCTATGGACCTTGGTCAAGCAAGGCGTGGGGTGGATATGGGGCCTAGTGCCATTCGTTACGCAGGGGTTATCGAGCGTCTTCAGCAATTAAATATAGAAGTAGAAGATCTAGGCGATATTGTTGTAGGACGTCCTGGAAATGCAAATAAACCTGGAACAAATTTAAAAAACTTATCTCTTGTTGCAAAGGGTAACACTCAGTTAGCTGCAAGAGTAGATGAAATAATAGAAGGCGGTTCTTTTCCTCTTGTACTAGGGGGAGACCATTCAATAGCTATAGGAACATTAGCCGGCGTCGCAAAACACTATGATAATATAGGTGTGATTTGGTACGACGCACACGGTGATTTAAATACGGAAGAAACTTCTCCATCAGGAAATATACATGGAATGCCGCTTGCTGTCAGTATTGGGCTGGGACATCCGGACCTAATTAATATCCATGGTTCCGCTCCAAAAGTGAAACCGGAAAATATCGTAATAATTGGTGCAAGGTCATTGGATGAAGGGGAAAAAGAACTTATACGTGATAAAGGGATTAAAGTATTTACGATGCATGAAATCGACCGCATGGGTATGACAAGGGTCATGGAAGAATGTATAGGTTATTTAAGAGAAAGAACGGACGGTGTCCACCTTTCATTGGATCTGGATGGGGTAGATCCGTCAGATGCACCTGGAGTAGGAACACCGGTGAATGGTGGTATAAGTTATCGGGAAAGCCATTTGGCCATGGAAATGCTTGCGGAATCCAACTTGATTACGTCAGCTGAATTCGTTGAAGTGAATCCCATTTTAGATGAGCGAAATAAAACGGCGATCGTTGCCGTGGCACTCATGGGATCGCTATTTGGAGAAAAGTTATTATAACTGTTAAAATAAAAGAAACAGTAACCGGCTTGTAATGGGTTACTGTTTTTTATATGCTAGAAGACGTAGGTTTATTGTCCAGGGTGTAAGTATCATAAGCATAACTGTATATAGATGGTTGCAATTGCATAACCATATTCACTTAAGAGCACGTCGGTCCGTGAGACTTTCACTTCTTGTCAAATGTAGGTATTGATTGATTAAGATATCCAGCTTGCTGCTTACTTCAACAACTTCAGTATCAACCATCGAAGAACGGGAGGCCAATATCATCATTTTCTGTCTGTATTGCTCAATATGGTCTAAAATTTGTTCTGCTTTCATATAGAGATTCACTCCCTCATATTTACAATTTCTTACTATATAACCCTGTTTTTTTTTTCTTAAACATAAAATGTAAAACTTTGTTAAAATTAATGTATTAAATTTTTGAAACCTTTCAGCTTGCGATTCGTAATAATCGTATAGCCGCATGAGCGGGGGTAATACCGGAAAATGGATGCACTCATTAAAGAGAGAATTAATCAAGTATTAAAGGGAGACCATAATGCATTTGGGGAAATTGTCGAAATTTACAAGGACAAAGTTTTCCAGATATGTTTCAGGATGCTCGGAAACAGGCAAGAAGCAGAAGATTTGGCACAGGAGGCCTTTGTAAGAGCCTTCGTGAATATCCGCAGTTTCAATATACAAATGAAATTTTCCACATGGTTATATCGGATTGCCACTAACCTTTGTATTGACCGTCTTCGCAAGAAAAAACCAGATTACTACCTAGATGCAGATGTTGCTGGAACAGACGGATTGAATATGTATTCCCAAATTGCATCGGATATGGCGAAGCCCGAGGAAGAGGTTGAATCTTTAGAATTACAGGAAACCATTCAGGCGGAGATAATGAAATTGCCCGAGAAATACCGATCGGTAATCGTATTGAAGTATATTGAAGAGTTATCTTTAAAGGAAATCAGCGAAATACTCGATTTGCCAGTCGGTACGGTTAAGACGAGAATACATCGTGGTCGGGAAGCCTTGCGTAAACAACTACGCCATTTATAAAAAGAAGGTGAGAAAAATGAACTGCCATGAGGAAATCATTGAATATATGCATGATTATTTAGATGAGGACATCAAACCGGAGCATAAAGAAGTTTTACGGGAGCACTTGCATACGTGTGCTGAATGCCGGAATTATTTTCATGAAATGAAAAAGGCGGTCGCTCTTGTACAGAGTACTTCCCATATTAAGGCGCCGGATGACTTTACAGCAAAGGTAATGGCTCAATTGCCAAAGGAAACGAAAACAACGGGCGCCAAACGTTGGTTTAAAAGCCATCCCTTCATGACAGCGGCAGCCATGTTCATTATATTGATGACAGGTTCTGTTTTTTCCACTTATAATCAGGACGAACATTTTTCAGTTTCCAAACAGCCCAATTTAGTAGTAGAAGGTGAAACGGTTATTGTGCCTGCAGGTGAGAAAATCGAGGGAAATGTGGTAGTTCAAAATGGTAACATTCAAATAGATGGTGAAGTAGAGGGAGATGTGACAGTCATAAATGGACATAAATATATGTCCAAGGCAGGGAATGTGACAGGAAGCATCCGTGTCATTGACCAAGCTTTTGAGTGGGTGTGGTATAAAGTAAAGGATACTGCAACGTCGTTGGTTCCTTCTAAAGAGGAAGAAAAGGAATAGGAGTGTAGAAGCTGAGAAGAGGACATCGTTTTTCATATACGGTGACTTCGCTCAGCTTTATTTTTTAATGAAAAGGGATTCATTTTCCATTATTCGTTCTTAACATGCAAATTTCTCACACTAGTTTTAGATGTATCATTTAAAAAATGGTATACTATTAAAGTTATTACATAACGATTGTAATTGTTATTTGGAGTAATACTGACTGGAGGAAACAACATGTCTTTATCCAATTTGAATGTTTGGGACTATGTAATAAATTTCATTGATATTCTCCTTGTTTGGTTTGTGATATATAAATTGTTAACTATTATTCGAGGCACGAAGGCTATTCAGCTGCTAAAAGGAATTTTTGTAATTGTAATTGTAAAAAGCTTAAGCAACCTGTTTGGTTTCAATACACTTGGATGGTTAATGGCACAAGTCATGAATTGGGGAGTACTGGCAATTCTTGTAATTTTTCAACCTGAACTGAGAAGGGCACTAGAACAATTAGGACGCGGGAAGCTCTTTGCAAGGGGCACCGTTCCAGAAGAGAATCAGCAAGAACGCTTAGTTGAAGAAATCCTGAAGGCGTCCACGTATATGGCGAAAAGGCGGATCGGAGCCTTGATTACGATAGAAAAAGGAACAGAGCTGGGGGATTATGTGGAAACGGGGATTCCTCTAAAGTCCTATATTTCTTCAGAACTGCTCATCAATATCTTTATACCTAATACGCCACTCCATGATGGCGCGGTTATTTTGCAGAATAACCAGGTGGCAGCTGCAGCTTGCTACTTACCATTATCGGAAAGTCCATTCATATCAAAAGAACTTGGTACCCGGCATAGGGCTGCCATTGGCATGAGTGAAGTGACGGATAGTCTTACGATTGTTGTTTCAGAAGAAACGGGAGGGATATCCGTTACTAAAAACGGGGAACTCTACCGGGATTTGAACCAAGAATCTTTCAGGGCCATGCTTACAAGTGAGCTGGTAGTGGAAAACATCAAATCAACTTCCTCAGGCATCTGGAATTGGAGGGGGAAAAAGAATGGATAAATTCACTAATAGTGCTTGGTTTATGAGAATCGTAGCCTTTGCCTTGGCAGCACTTTTGTTCATTTCCATTAACTTTGAGATGGAGTCGGATAAAAAATCCCTTGGTTTATCGACAGCCCCTGAAATCAGTACGGAGACCATAGAAAATGTACCTGTTGAAGTGTACTATGACCGTGAAAATCTGGTAGTGAGCGGTGTGCCGGAAACGGTGGATGTTACTCTAAAGGGAGCAAAAAGTCTATTGATAAATGCAAAAAACCAAAGGGATTTCAAAGTTTATGTAGACCTATCGGATCCTGAAATCTCAATGGGGGATAGAACTGTCACATTTAAAATAAGTCAGTTGAATGAAAAGTTAGTGGCGACAATCGATCCGGAATATGCAGAAGTCAATGTTCAGGAACGAGTGACGAAGGAGTTCTCCGTTGAAGCAGAGTATAATCACTCATTACTTGAAGATGGATATACCGCTGGACAGCCAACCGTGAGCCCTCAAACTGTTAAAATAACAGGCGCCAAAGACGCGATTGAACAAATTTCCTATGTAAAGGCAAACCTTGAAATAAGTAAGGGACTTGATGAAACGGTGAATGGGAAGGCAACCGTTAAAGCTCTTGACCGGGACTTGAATAAGTTGGATGTGACGATCGAGCCTGCTTCGGTAGCCGTTTCTTTAAAAGTGAGCATACCTTCAAAGACGGTTTCCATAGCACCAAAGCAAACCGGGAAGGCAAAGGATGGCATTAGGATCAAGAGTTTAAGTGTCGATCCTAAAGAGGTCACCTTATTTGGGTCAGAAACGAGCCTGGAAAATATAAGTGAAATAGATTTACCTGTAAATATCTCCAAAATTGATGGTGATACGGAATTGGAACTCGATCTTACTAAACCGGATAGTGTACAAAAAATGTCCTTGGGTAAGGCAAAGGTCAAAATTCGTACGGAAAAAGTGGACGTAGATGAAGAGAATGCAGAACCAGTCGAAGAAGAGAAAGAACAAGTAAAAGAACAAGATGAACAAGAAGAACAAGAAAAAGTAGTCGAAAAAGATGAACCCGCTGCCATTGAGTCTAAGACATTCAATAATATGAATATAGAGCCTGTGGGCATACAAGCAGACCAAGATGCCGAATTGGAAACCGATGTAACAAGCATTACTTTGCTTGGTGAGGCGGATGATTTGAAGAAAATAACTAAAGACGACATTAATCTTACAGTAGATGTGAGTAATTTAGATGAAGGTACACATGATGTAGAACTGGTGGTAAAAGCGCCTGCGGGAGTGAATTGGGAACTGGATTCTAAAACGATTAAGGTCTCCATTACTCAAAAAGACGAAGCGACATGACCTTCCTTTAACATCATTTAATTCAGTAACGATTAGAAGAAGGAGCGATAAAGATGGGCAAATATTTTGGAACAGACGGAGTAAGGGGTATTGCGAATAGCGAATTAACACCGGAGTTGGCATTTAAACTAGGCCGTTTTGGTGGTTACGTTCTTACTAAAGATACAGAAAAACCCAAAGTGCTGATAGGGCGCGATACACGTATTTCAGGTGAAATGCTGGAAGGTGCACTTGTAGCTGGTCTATTATCCATTGGGGCTGAAGTTATGCGCCTTGGTGTCATTTCGACACCAGGAGTTGCCTATTTAACAAAGGCCCTTAGTGCTGAAGCGGGTGTCATGATTTCCGCTTCGCATAATCCGGTAGCGGATAATGGCATTAAATTCTTCGGCCCAGATGGATTTAAGCTCTCCGATGATCAAGAAGCGGAAATTGAAACACTGTTAGATTTGGAAAAGGATGAACTTCCACGTCCCGTTGGCGGAGATTTAGGTCATTTGAACGACTATTTCGAAGGTGGTCAAAAGTACCTCCAGTACTTGAAGCAATCAGTGGATGAAGAATTTACAGGCATCCATGTTGCGCTTGATTGTGCACATGGAGCAACATCATCTTTAGCCATGCATTTATTTGCTGATCTGGATGCAGACATCTCTACAATGGGGGCATCGCCAAATGGATTGAACATTAATGATAAGGTAGGTTCCACTCATCCTGAGGCACTGGCTGAATTCTTAAAAGAAAAAGGTGCGGATGTCGGACTTGCTTTCGATGGCGACGGGGACCGCGTCATTGCCATAGATGAAAAGGGAAATATTGTGGACGGCGACCAAATCATGTATATCTGTGCGAAATACTTGAAAGAAAATAATCGTCTGAAACAGGGAACAGTGGTTTCCACAATCATGAGTAACCTAGGTTTTTATAAAGGTCTTGAAGAGCATGGCATACAAAGCGCCCAAACGGCAGTGGGGGATCGCTATGTGGTAGAAGAGATGCGAAAAGGCGGCTATAACCTTGGCGGCGAGCAATCCGGACATATTATCTTCCTGGACTATAACACGACAGGAGATGGCTTATTGACGGGTTTACAGCTTGTAAACATCATGAGTGATACACAAAAGACCTTATCGGAGCTCGCTGGTGAGATGAAGAAATATCCACAAACACTTATCAATGTCAGAGTAACCGATAAACATGCTGTAACTGATAATGAAAAGGTACAGGAAGTCATTAGGGAAGTAGAAGGGGAAATGGCCGGAAACGGTCGTATCTTGGTGAGACCATCCGGTACTGAACCGCTAGTCCGTGTTATGGCTGAAGCACCGACTACTGAAGAATGCACAAATTATGTTGATCGCATCGTCTCTGTGGTAAGAGCGGAAATGGGAATAAGCGAATAACCAATCATATGCATAAAAGGAACCAATATTCCTTTTATGCATATTTTTATAAAGAAGTTCTTTTTCCTTGGTCACGGTAATAAAGAATTGACCTATGTCCCTTATTTAAGGTATGATTATCCTGATTTACATCTCATTTTCTATAAAATGGTTGTTTGAAAAGGAGGGTAGGCAAGAAGAAATGTTTTACAAAAGCGCCTGAACTAAGTCTGGTCGAGAAAGGCTTAGTTGACGAGGAGGAGGTTTATCGAATGTTCGGCGGATACCTCCCGGCTGAAGTGCACAGCCGCAGTAATTCCAATTTTAAAACAGTAGGGCAACTTACTGCACAAAGGATTGGAAATGCACAATGGGAAAAAGTGCTTTAGGGCATTTCCTTTATAAAAATATATATCAGAGATGAGGGGGCAGGGATGCCCCCGTGCATTCCTGTTCCCTCGAATCGGTTGGAGGAGCAGAAATTATGTGTGGAATTGTTGGATATATTGGACTTAATGACGCGAAGGAAATTTTATTAAAAGGTCTTGAAAAACTTGAATATCGCGGTTACGACTCTTCAGGGATTGCCGTAAAAAATGATGCAGGCGTGACAATCTTTAAGGAAAAGGGACGAATTGCGGACTTGCGTGGGGCCGTGGATGAAAATACTATTGCACATACTGGAATAGGACATACACGCTGGGCCACTCATGGTGTGCCAAGCCGTGATAATGCCCATCCTCACCAAAGTAATTCAGGTCGCTTGACTTTAGTTCATAATGGGGTCATTGAAAACTATGCGATTCTAAAACGTGAATATTTGAAGGATGTTGCCTTTAAAAGTGAAACGGATACAGAAGTCATCGTTCAACTCATTGAGAAGTTCGTAAACGGTGGTATGGAAGTGGAAGAGGCATTCCGTCAAACTCTCACTCTTTTAGAAGGCTCATATGCCATTGCCCTTTTGGATGCTGAAAATGATGAAACCATTTTTGTCGCAAAAAATAAAAGCCCGCTGTTAATCGGTGTGGGAAATGACTTTAACGTTGTCGCTTCAGACGCAATGGCCATGTTGCAAGTCACAGATCAGTTCCTTGAACTGATGGATAAAGAAATGGTCATTGTGACAAATGAAAAGGTAACGATCAAGAATCTTTCCAACGAAGAAGTTTTCCGTGCTCCATTCACTGCTGAACTGGATGCAAGTGATATTGAAAAAGGTACGTATCCTCACTATATGCTGAAAGAAGTTGACGAGCAGCCAGCTGTCATTCGTAAAATCATTCAAGCTTACCAGAATGAAGAAGGTAACCTTGCAATCGATTATAGCATTACAGAAGCCGTAAGTGAGGCTGACCGTATTTATATCATCGCTTGCGGAACCAGCTATCATGCAGGGTTGATCGGTAAGCAATTCATCGAAAAAATGACGGAAATTCCGGTTGAAGTCCATGTGGCATCGGAATTCACTTACAATATGCCGATATTATCGAAAAAACCGCTATTCATCTTCATTTCACAAAGTGGGGAAACGGCAGATAGCCGAGCCGTATTAGTGTCGATCAAGGCTCTTGGTCATAAAGCGTTGACCATCACTAACGTACCTGGCTCTACACTTTCACGTGAAGCGGATTATACACTCTTGCTGCATGCAGGACCTGAAATTGCTGTTGCCTCAACAAAAGCTTACACCGCGCAAGTGGCAGTGTTGGCCATATTGGCAAATGTAACTGGCCAATTCCGTAAACTGGAGTTTGATTTCGACCTTGTAAAAGAGCTTGGAATCGTCGCGACTGCAATGGAAGCCCTATGTGATTCGAAAGAAGAGATGGAAGCCATTGCCCAAGAATATTTGTCTGTGACAAGAAACTGTTTCTTCATCGGAAGGTCCCTAGATTACTATGTTGTTCTAGAAGGGGCGCTTAAGCTGAAGGAAATTTCATATATTCAGGCAGAAGGCTTTGCTGGCGGTGAGCTTAAACACGGAACGATTGCCTTGATTGAAGATGGTACACCTGTCATAGCCCTTGCTACACAGGCAGGTGTCAACCTAAGCATCCGTGGTAATGTCAAAGAAGTCGTTGCCCGCGGAGCCAACCCTTGCATCATTTCCATGAAGGGGCTTGAAGAAGAAGATGATCGTTTTATCATCCCGGAAGTGAACGAACTATTAACACCCCTTATCTCTGTTATCCCGATGCAGCTCATTGCATATTACGCTGCCTTACACCGCGAATGTGACGTGGATAAACCACGTAACCTTGCGAAAAGCGTAACGGTTGAGTAAGCTGGAATGAATGCAACGTATGTTTTGTAGATTTGAAGTAAAGTTTGATCGTTTTGAAAAAAGATTAACTGTTTTAAAAAAGTTGCACCGTATCACCCCGTTAGATATGATTATCTAACGGGGTATTTTTTTATGTCAAAAGAACGAGAGCATCTAACCGATTGTGCATATAGAAAAGTTAAACCTAAAAAAGAGTCTGCGGACTTTGTCGAAATTGAAGAAGTAATAAAACTATGGCTGAACAAAGGGCGCTGACTTACAAACGATTGATTTCTTATGGTGGATTGATGAAAGAAATCCATAAGGCATTAAATTTAGATGATGTGGAAAATGGCGGTTTAATACTTATTGATGATACGGATGAGGGAATTCAAAAATAATTTTTAATTTAAGGAGAGAATGACATGGAAGTTTTTGCAGAATTTTTAGCGAAGATTGATAACCCGCAACATCGGGACCGAACGGAAGAAGTTTTGGCTTGGGTAACTAAGAAATTTCCAAGCTTAATGCCAAAAATTGCGTGGAATCAGCCTATGTTTACCGATCATGGCACATATATTATTGGCTTTAGCGTAGCCAAACATCATTTGGCTGTTGCCCCTGAAATAGCAGGGATTAACCATTTTTCTGATGAAATTGTGCAGGCTGGCTATGATCACACCAAGCAGTTGGTGCGTATCAAGTGGGATCGTCCGGTTGATTACTCATTACTTGAGAGAATGATCGAGTTTAATATTTTTGATAAGGCAGACTGTTCAACTTTTTGGCGGAAATAAAAAAATCGGGTTTATTAAGGGTGAGCTGAACCTCTATTAAAGTGTCCATTATTCAAGGTTCTGTTCATATAAGAAGTGAAACGATGTGGTTCTGAGGTTATAAGATCTCCATATCTGCAGTCTGATCTAGCTCTATAAAATAAGGGGGTGAAACTCTCCCTTATGCGATACATAAATAGTTTAAAGTTCAAAAAAAAAACAAGGAGTTCCAAATTTGGAACTCCTTGTTTTTTTGGTTTTGTTAAAATGGAGATATAAAAATATTACAACCAAACTACTTTAAGATATTAAAGGGGGTTTCTTATGAAAAGGCCATTTGGGCAATCATTGCCTTATTAGTTATATTAGTATGTATTTCACGAGGATATTCTTCAGCTGAAAGTCATTAAAAGAATTTTAAAAAAAGGAAAATTTTCAAAAAAATATCAGAAATATCTGATTACTATGCAGTTGGCGAAGAAATAAGTTTTGACGATGCTGAATTTATGAAGCTTTATGCGATATATAAGCTCAAACAAAAAAATGTGGTAGAAAAACATTTAAAAGAATACTAAAGAGTAACTGTTCGAAACTATTAAAGGATTTTGATCTAGTAAAAAAAGATATGACGTGAGATTAATTAATTGAAAATTATTTAAAAAATTGTTTCTTTATATTGGTCCCATTTTTTCGTTGCCGAATGTACCTTTTCTCCACCACCAGACATAGCTACTATACCACCTATTTCTACCCTAAAGGTAAGGTTAAGACTCCATGTTGTAGTATCAGTCACTTTTTTGTGAAAGACTCTTGATTGTCGTTTATCTGTTGCTGTTTTCCAAATACAACCTACATTAAATATAAAAAAGTAGCAACAAAATAAGTTGACAATAGTACAAATGAAACCCTTATTCTAAGGGTTTTTTTAGAACTTTCTTTTACAAAGGGGTAAAAATGGATACTGATATTAAGCAAACTCATCGCTTTATATTATATATAACGATACTAATTATGATTATTTTTCCTTTTACACAACTTATATTACAAGAACTTTCTTTGCAAATAAGCAAACAATTATTTTTCTTTTTAAGTAAACTGGTTATTATCTATGTGCTTATTCTTTTCTTAAAAAAGAAAAAAGTAACCTTATCTAGCATTAGGCTAAAAAAGGTACATATAAAATATATTCTTCTTGGTATTTTAATGGGTATTACCGTTCACATGATAACTATGTTTTTTGGTAGGATTCAATATTATCTACTAACTGGGGAATGGCTTACTGCTGAAAAAATTGTTAGTACACTTATGGAGAGTAATGAAAACATAAGTTTTTACAGCATTATGATGATTGGCTTTTCAGTGGCGATTAGTGAAGAGATTCTTTTTAGGGGTATATTATTAAAACAATATCAGAGAATGAACATAAAGTCGGCCATAATTTTAAGTGCACTTATTTTTAGCATTTATCATATGACGGTGGGAAACTTGGTTTTTGCATTTGTAATGGGTATCTCTTTTGCACTATTAACCATCTATACTGGAAGTATCGTACCGGCTATCTTTTATCATTTTGTAGTGAATGAAATAATGAGGATTATCATGCATTTCCCGGAAAAGGTTACTGAAACTTATTTTAAAGTAATGGTGTCTCCAATTACCACCATAACTGGTTTAATACTTTTTCTATCTATATCAACTTACTTATTTATAAAAGTAAGAAAAAATAATCATTTTCAAAGTGAAAAAGTTAAGTTCTTTGATAGATACATTATTTTGTTATTTTTGATGTATGTTATTTTCCTAATAATATATTTCATTCAGGTATTAAAATGAATGAACAGAAGCAGTGATTATTAATAGCGCTCAAGAAAATGCGGTTTGGGCAAATTTAAATCCGTTATCTGGCAGAACTTGTAGAAAATATTTAAATATCTAGGGAGCAAAATGAAATATATTATAAT
>NZ_JBHXAS010000128.1:0-13044 GCF_042727425.1 Peribacillus sp. NPDC060253 | reverse complement strand
TGTTTGACTTGCTCATTTGCTTTTTTGATAGTGTGTGCTCACTTAAAATTTAACGTTGGCGCTTTGTTTTGTTCAGTTTTCAAAGAGCAATTTTTGTCGTTTATCTCGTAAGCGACTTTATCATCTTATCATTTACCCATTCTAATGTCAATGTTTTATTTCACATTGTTTTTTTTGACTGGGAGTTTATTCCGTCGTTATTGGCGACTCCTAATATATTATCAGCTTGATTAGCTTTCGTCAATAGTTTAATCAAGTTTTTTTAAAAACATTAATCAACTATAACATGGATAAAAACCTCAAGGAGATATCCATGAGGTTTAAGCCCTTTAAACGATCCAATAACCAATGGCTGCCAACGCTGCAACTCCTGGAATTCCAAGCAGACCGGCGACCGCTGAAGTAACCGGATTAATAGGTACATGAATGCCAGCTTGATTCCCAAGTGTATTCAAAAAGAACAAAAAGGCTGCACCGATAATGATTTTTATAATCCCCTGCCCTATGAACCGGACGGGTCTTAGGGGCGTCCCGATAATGAGTAACATTAAGATCAGGCCGCCAATTACAGCAACAAAGACAACAGGTTCCAAACTCATTCCTCCCCGCAAGCTTGTACTACACTTATATGAAGGGATGGTTGGATTAAGAACCCAAACAAAAAAATGACTATGAAGTCCATTCCTTCATAGTCATCTCCTTATCATCTTTTTATACGGACGTTCCTTCTTTTAACTTCCCTGAATAAATAGAAGTATTTCACTTCCGCCAGTCTTGTTTGAGTGATTACTTCCTCAGATGGATCCACGCTTTTTTCAAGTAATGATTTTTGATTGTGCCAATTCCATTTCAAATGTTCAAGCTCTTCGATTAATGACTCATTGAATTCATTTCGGAGCCTCTTTTTTTTACGAAAGAACAAGTGAAGTCCTCCCAGCTATCTATATTTCTCTTCTTCCTTCTATTGCTTTTGATAGCGTCACTTCATCGGCATACTCCAAATCTCCGCCAACTGGAAGTCCGTGGGCAATTCGAGTCACTTTAATCCCTGATGGTCTGAGCAACCGCGAAATATACATGGCCGTTGCTTCACCTTCAATGTTAGGATTAGTCGCCAAAATGACCTCCAGCACTGTTTCATCTTGCAGGCGCTTCAATAAATCAGGAATATTTATATCTTCCGGCCCGATTCCATCCATCGGTGAAATACTGCCATGCAGTACATGGTATAAACCATTGAACTCTCTCATCTTCTCCATGGCTATTACATCTTTCGGGTCCTGAACCACACAAATCAGACTTCTGTCTCTCTTTTGATCTTCACAGATATAACAGGGGTCTTGATCCGTAATATGACCACAGACTGAACAATACATAAGATTCCGCTTTGCATTCACAAGTGCTTTTGCAAAATCCAAAACAGTATCTTCCTTCATGCTTAGCACATGAAAGGCTAATCGCGCAGCCGTTTTAGGCCCAATCCCCGGCAATTTCATAAAACTATCAATGAGCTTGGAAATTGGTTCTGGATAATGCATCAAATTCCTCCTATAAACTCCAAAAGAAACCTCCAAAAAGGAAGTTTCTTTTGGAACTTGCTTAAAACATACCCGGAAGGTTCATTCCTTTAGTGAATTGTCCCATCGTTTGGTTTGTCAGTTCTTCTGCCTTTTTCAAAGCATCGTTAGTTGCAGCCAGCACTAAATCTTGAAGCA
This sequence comes from Peribacillus sp. NPDC060253, assembly GCF_042727425.1. NCBI lineage: Bacteria > Bacillati > Bacillota > Bacilli > Caryophanales > Bacillaceae > Peribacillus > Peribacillus sp. NPDC060253. The sequence goes on along the minus strand of NZ_JBHXAS010000128.1, from coordinate 11,329 downwards.
TATCGATATCATCAGGATCGACAACTTCAGGTTTAATGATTACATCAACTATTTCTTTATGGCCTGTCACGAAAACCGTTACCATTCCACCGCCGGCAGTGCCTTCAATCTTTTTTTCTCCTAATTCTTCTTGTGCCTCTGCCATCTTCTTTTGCATCTTTTGCATTTGTTTCATCATGTTTTGCATATTACCGCCACGCATACCCATTTTCCTTACCTCCAATTATTCTTTAATTTCAAGTAAATCATCGCCGACTAATTTTCTAGCCTCTGCTATAAAGGGGTCTTCCTCTTTTGAATCCGTTTCTTCTGGACCGTCGAATTGCTGTGTTGAAATGAAGTCCTCCCGCAACCCTTGCCACTGACTATCCGGAACACCGGCTATCTCCATTCGATGCCCTGTCAATTGTTGCATGATCGAGGCAATCACTTCCACGAAACGGTTATTTTCCATTGCCATTTGACAATGAATATCATATTTGAATTTTACCACAAAAGCTTCCGTTGACGCAGCAACAGGTTCTGCCTCCGTTAATAAAGCTGCCAATGACTTTTGGTTTTGCAGTCCTAACTGTTCAAGGATTTCCCCCCACTTACTTTTCACAGCATGAAGATCCGGTTTTGTAGCTTGTTTCAAAACTTGATTGATCTTTCCTGCAGGTGCTTTATACGCTTTTTTAATGGCCCTCTGTGCTTTCGCCTGTTCAGCAGGTTTTTCTGTCATGGCCGCTGGGATGCCATTTTTCTGCATTTCCAGTAACTTCTTCTCTAAATCCTCTATTTTCAACTGCAACTGCTGAAGCTGTCCATTATCCATTTGAGTTGGCCTTTGCTCATTACATAGCTTCACAAGTGCTACTTCAAGAAAAATTCTTGGATGATTTGTCCACTTCATATCCTGCTGTGTTTGATTGAAACTCTCAATAATGGAATAAATGGATTCAGAAGAGATCACTTCTGCCAATTCTTTAAATTGCGGATCTATCAATACACGCTCAAAGGACTCTGCAAGGGCTGGTGCCGTTTGAAACAAAAGCATATCGCGGAAATAATAAATCATGTCTTCTATAAACCTAGCCGGGTCTTTACCCATGGCTAGTAATTCTTCAAGGACTTCAAGTGCCACTGCCACTTCTTTATCATATATAGCTTTTGCCAACCGGCTTAAAAATGCTTGCGAAACAGAACCAGTGACAGTCAATGCATCTTCCACAGAAACAGTCTCCGCACTGAAGGAAATAGCTTGATCAAGCAGACTTAGTGCATCACGCATTCCACCTTCGGCCGCTCTCGCTATGATATGCAGGGCTTGTTCGTCACAAGAAACTCCCGTTTCTGCGACAATTTGTGACATCCTGCCGACTATATCTTGCGGTTGAATCCTTTTAAAATCAAACCTTTGGCAGCGGGAAATGATCGTTAGTGGAATCTTATGAGGTTCCGTCGTCGCCAATATAAAAATAACGTGCTTTGGAGGTTCTTCCAATGTCTTTAATAGGGCATTGAAAGCTCCTTGTGAAAGCATATGTACCTCATCAATGATATAAACTTTATATGTAACCGCGTTCGGTGCATATTTGACCTTATCACGAATGTCACGGATTTCCTCGACACCATTATTTGATGCTGCATCAATTTCTATAACATCTGATATGGAGCCATCAGTGATTCCGCGGCAGGTAGCACATTCGTTACAAGGCTCACTCGTAGGGGCATGCTCACAATTCACGGCTTTAGCCAGAATTTTGGCAGCACTCGTTTTCCCTGTCCCACGTGGACCGGAAAATAAATAGGCATGCGAAACCTTTTGTCCGACCAGGGCATTCTGCAACGTTTTCGTTACATGTTCCTGCCCAACTACATCAATGAATTGTTGCGGCCGCCATACCCGGTATAATGCTTGATACCCCACGGAAATCCCTCCTTTTTTCTCCATCCTGTTTATTATACATTACTGATTTCATTAATTTCAAAGTCTAAAAATAAAATTCATTAATTGCCTCATTCTTTTCGAAACGCCATAAAAAAAAACCCACCCGAAACGAATGAGTTTTTTGATTATGTAAAATAACTGCCGTGCACCTTCTGTCGATTAGCAACCATAAGCGTTACTTAAGCAGTTAGCTCGGCCCAGGCAACCCTGCGGCACATGAGAACTTCCACTTAATGCTGCTTCCTTCCGGACCTGACATGGTTCATGGAGTCCCATTGCGCAGGACCCGGGCGTCAACACCACTTACTTAAGGCAGGCCCTACAGAATGCTAACCTCGAGAAGGGATTCAACCTCGCTAGAGCGGATTGCGAGTACAGGGCACCGCTACCTCCCCGTCTAGCACGGCAAATGTAATACCAAATTCATAGCGTCTTACCGACGCATAATTCATTATACTAAGGTAACAAAAAAAACGCAAGTGTTGTTCATTGAACAGAATGGTTTCAATATTTTTCAACAGAAGAAAAGCTGCGCGTTCAACGATCATTATTTACTTTTATTTATTTTCTTCAATACGCTTTAGTGCTTTCTCTCTTTTCAAAGTCTTCTTTCGATCCCTAAGCTCTTTAAAAAAAGAAGTCAATATCCCACCGCACTCTTCCCCCAATACACCGCTTGTTACTTCACATTGATGGTTGAAGCGTTCATCTTGAAGTAAATCCATAAATGTCCCTGCGCAACCTGCCTTTGGATCAAACGCTCCAAAAACAACCCGCCTTACCCTGGATTGCAGAATAGCACCCGCACACATCGGACAAGGTTCCAATGTGACATATAACGTTGCATCCTCAAGACGCCAACTTCCAGTAGCACGGCAGGCCTCATTGATCGCAAGCAGCTCAGCATGTGCAATTGCATTCTGTTCCGTTTCCCTCAAGTTGTGCCCTGTCGAAATAACTTTATCATCTATTACGATTAAGGCGCCAATCGGCACTTCATTTAACATCTGCGCCTTTTTGGCTTCCTTTAAGGCTAAATTCATGTAATAAACATCATCCTTCATAAAAAAGCCCCCTCATATTAAGTAGGAGTAAACAGACAAATATAGAACAAAATAAAGGTCATACTACTTATTCTAATGAATAGTAACGCAAGCGGCATACCAGCTGCAAGTAAATTCTCACAATAAAAGGAGGATATAACATGAATCGACCTAAATCGCCTTCCTTTGCCTTGCTTATCATTGATATGATCAATGATTTCGAATTCAAACACGGTGATATGCTCCTTGAACATACCATGCTTATCATCGAGCCGATTTTGAATTTAAAAAAACAAATGAAAGAAAAAGGTTTTCCGATCATTTATATCAATGACCATTATGATTTATGGCAGGCTGACTTCGATAAAATAATCGACACCTGTAAAAACGAAGGAAATGCCCGATTGATCGAAAGGATCAAACCGCAGCAAGACGAGTTTTTTCTCATCAAGCCTAAGCATTCTGCATTTTATGGGACAGCACTCAATACACTACTCAAACGATTGAAAGTGGAAACCTTAATCATTACCGGCATAGCTGGAAACATCTGTGTGCTTTTCACGGCTAATGACGCTTATATGCGAGAATATGAATTATGGATACCTGAGGATTGCATCGCTTCAGCATCAAAGGAAGATAATCATTATGCATTAAAGATGATGAACCATGTTCTCAAGGCTTCCATTAAAAAAAGCGGGGACATATAAGGTACTCAGCCGAACTAGGCAACATATCTCCTCGTAAAACACTCTTTCATTCTCCTTCATTATCAACCTGACAAAAATATCACTTAAGTCCCAAGTCTGTGATACAATATCTCTTGGCTGAAAAACCTAATAAATTGGGAATTTCGCCTTGATACCTCATTGAAGGAGGACAGTTAGGATGAAATCCACCCCATTTATCACTGTCGAAGGACCAATCGGCGTGGGAAAAACATCACTGGCAAAAGTTATCGCGGATCATTTTCAAATATCATTATTGAAGGAAATTGTAGATGAAAATCCATTTCTCGGAAAATTCTACGACAATATTGATGAGTGGAGCTTTCAAACAGAAATGTTTTTTCTATGTAACCGATATAAACAATTGGAAGATATCGAAATAAAACATCTAACGAATGACCAGGCCGTGGTGGCTGATTACCATATATTCAAGAACTTGATATTTGCTGAGCGAACGTTGAAAAACAGACAATACGACAAATACCTTGAAATATTCAATATTTTGACACGGGATATGCCAAAGCCTAATATGGTGATTTACTTGCATGCAAGTCTTGATACACTTCTGTCACGAATCGGCAAAAGAGGGCGTGAAGTCGAAAAAAATATATCCTCCATTTATTTAGAGCAGTTATCGGCGGATTATCAGACATTCATGGAAACGTTTGAGAGACAACACCCTGATATTCCTGTTCTTACATTTAACGGAGATGAACTGGATTTCGTCGGGAATAAGGATGATTTGAAAACGATAATCAGCCAAATAGAGAATGCCCTGCAAAAAGGAGTAAAGTCAAATGAACTTACGAAAGAAATATAATATTCCAAACAACGCCGTCATTACGATAGCAGGGACGGTTGGCGTAGGAAAGTCGACCATGACCAATGCATTAGCCGATGCCCTTCAATTCAGGACATCCTTTGAAAAGGTTGATACGAACCCCTACCTGGATAAGTTTTACGATGATTTTAATCGTTGGAGTTTCCACCTGCAAATCTACTTCCTCGCTGAACGTTTTAAAGAGCAAAAGAAAATCTTTGAATACGGGGGAGGTTTCATCCAAGACCGTTCCATTTATGAAGATACTGGAATATTTGCAAAGATGCATTATGAAAAAGGGACAATGAACGAAGTGGACTATGAAACATACACTAGTCTTTTCAACGCCATGGTAATGACGCCCTACTTCCCGCACCCTAATTTACTTATCTATCTTGAAGGCTCACTGGACGATATTATCGATCGTATCCAAGAACGAGGCCGTCCAATGGAACAGCATACCCCAATTGAATATTGGCAGGAAATGCACGGCCGTTATGAAGAATGGATCGATCAATTCAATGCATGTCCTGTCCTTCGATTAAATATAAATGAATATGACCTTATGCAAGATGAGGCAAGTATCGAACCTCTTATAAAACGGATTGCTGAATATATGGAGCAAACTAAATTGTTACGAAATATGTAAAACAGAAAAACCACTGGTAACCCAGTGGTTTTTAGTATATTAGAAAACAAAAATCCCGTTACATTTCTGTAACGGGATTCATCGATATCCAATTTATGCGCTGTGGTTATTAATAAGTTATGGAGGAGGTAGAGGGATTCGAACCCCCGCGGGATTTGACTCCCCTGTCGGTTTTCAAGACCGATCCCTTCAGCCGAACTTGGGTATACCTCCGTATCAACATTTATTATAATACATGGAATTAAAATCAAAGTCAAGCACTCTAGAACGTTTTTTAAAATAATTGTTAAGCTTAGATAAAAAGGAGAATCAGCCCCTTTTAAAGAGGCCGATTCCTTTCCTTAACTTACGGTTTAATGACTTCCACACCACGCATATATGGTCGTAATACTTCAGGAATGATCACACTGCCATCTTCCTGCTGATAATTTTCAAGAAGAGCGGCGACTGTACGGCCGATTGCCAAACCTGATCCATTTAAAGTATGGACATGTTCCGGTTTTCCTTTTGCATCACGTCGGAAGCGGATATTGGCCCGTCTAGCCTGGAATCCTTCAAAGTTACTGCAAGAAGAAATTTCGCGATACGTTCCATAACTCGGAATCCAAACCTCAAGATCATACTTTTTAGCGGCAGTGAAACCAAGATCACCCGTACACATACTTAGTACTCGATATGGAAGTCCTAGCAATTGAAGGACTTTTTCGGCATGACCTGTAAGGTTTTCCAATTCCGCATAAGAATCTTCAGGCTTCACGAACTTCACTAGTTCAACCTTATTGAACTGGTGCTGACGAATTAACCCGCGGGTATCACGACCGGCAGACCCTGCCTCTGAACGGAAAGAAGCGCTGTATGCCGCATAGCTTATTGGCAGATCGTCCATACTCATGATTTCATCACGATGGTAATTTGTCACGGGCACTTCTGCAGTAGGAATCAAGAAGTAATCTTCACTTTCAATTCGGAAGGCATCCTCTTCGAACTTTGGCAATTGACCCGTACCAGTCATGCTTGCACGGTTCACCATATATGGAGGCAGCATTTCTTCATATCCATGTTCTTCAACATGAAGATCAAGCATGAAGCTAATTAAAGCACGCTCTAATCGAGCACCAAGACCTCTATAAAATACAAATCGGCTGCCTGTCACTTTTGCTGCCCGTTCAAAATCAAGGATGCCTAGATCTCCAGCTACATCCCAATGCGGCTTCGGTTCAAACCTGAATTCCGGCAATTCGCCCCATTTACGGATTTCAACATTATCGTCTTCCGTTTCACCCACCGGCACACTTTCATGCGGAATATTAGGAATGGAAAGCATTAACGTTTCTAACTTGGCCTCCACATCACGAAGCTCATCATCAAATCCTTTGATTCGGTCACCAACTTCACGCATTTCAGCAATTAACTGATCAGCATCTTTTTTCTCCCGCTTTAGTACGGCTACTTGCTGTGAAACTTCATTTCTTTTGCTTTTCAATTTTTCCGTATCGGCAATCAAAGTTCGACGCTTCACATCCAACTCCTCGAACTTACCTAAATCAGTTAAATCTTCTCCTCTAAATTGCAGTACGCGTTTCACTTCTTCAAAATTATTTCGGACATATTTTAAATCCAACATGTTAAATTCCTCCTCAATATTTTAATGATATATCAAAGAACGCAAAAAACTCCCGTCCCCTGAAGAAGGGACGAGAGTTAACCCGCGTTGCCACCCTAGTTGAAGGCATATGAAAAACGCCTACCACTTATCACGATAACGGCTTTTAACCGAAAGTAATTACTGACCCAATAAGGCGTTCCATACTCTGCTCCAGGAGGGATTCACAATACTCTCACACCGATTTCCACCAGCCACCGGCTCTCTATAGAAAGAAATACTTGCTACTATATCCTGTCATTGCTTTCTTATAATCACATTGTTTTCCATAATGTACTATAATTTTATACATTTCGCAACCGTTTTATACACGAAACTTAGAACCAGCCTTTTACAGTAGAAGCTACACTGCTCCATACATCCCCAAAGAATCCGCCAACTGCACGCATTGACAATACGAACCAGTTTGCCTTTTCAACAGATTCAGCAGCTACGACGCTAACTTTCACTGGTTCTCCGTTAATGTATCCGTAACTTTCGCCTTTTTTAGGAGTGACTGTGATGTAACCAAGCTTTTCGCCTTTTTTGATCGGTGCAGTCAACTTACCATCTTTGTTCAACTTGTTTTTATCGATCACTAAGTCTGTTTTATAGTTATCTTTCTCACCATTTTCAACAAGTAGCTCGACGGCTTTTTCAGATTGAATCTTAACGTTCTTTTCCTTACCTTTTATTACCGAAAGGGTTTCTTCCCCTTTCACTTGGTAATTAGCTGGGAGGACTTTTTCTTTTTTAAACGTTGCATAAGCATAATTCATCAGCTTAGTGCTATCTGCAAATCGTTCATTTTTATTAGTGGACTTCATTACAACCGTTATATAGCGTTGACCATCCCGGATAACGGTCCCTGTATGGCCATAACCTGCATAATCAGTAGATCCTGTTTTTAGTCCATCCACGCCTTTATATTCAAATATCAGGCCAGGCAACATCCAGTTGAAGTTCGGATATTCTTTTCCATCACGGAACTTCAATTTGGAAATACTGGCGATTTTCAATACTTCCGGATAATCGTTAATTAGACGATACGCAAGAAGAGCGGTATCTTTTGCTGTCATGACATTTTCTTCATCTTCTCTGCCAGTAGGATACTGCCCTAATAAATCGGTGTTATTCAAACCGCTGGCATTAACGAATTTATGGTTTTTCAAGCCTAATTTTTTTGCTTTTTCATTCATCAATTTAACAAAATTCTTTTCACTGCCAGAAACCAGCTGTGCTAATGCTACTGTCGCTGCATTACCTGAATAAACAGCCATAGCTTGATAAAGTTCCTTGACTGTATAATCTTCACCTTCCGTCAAACCAACATTCGACAAATTAGGTGCTTTTGAAAGATCATGCACATACTTATTTATTTTAACTTTTTGATCCCAACTGATTTTCCCATTTTCAATTGACTCCATGATGATGTACTCGGTCATCATTTTTGACATGGATGCAATCCCTAATACTTTATCGGCATTTTTTTCATACACGATTTGTCCTGTTTTACCATCTATAATGATGGCTGCCTCTGCTTTTAAACCTAAATTATCAGATTCAGCAAAGGCTTCCCCCGGTTGATAGGCAAATTGCGACATAACAAGAGCAAAAACAAAAGTGAAAATTAGGGTAATCTTGCTGATTTTTTTCAATTTCCAATACCTCCAACTTTTAAGCTAATCCCTATAACAAAGAAGAAACTTTATCTAATTCCCTTGACACCTTGTCTAGTTTATCACAGAAAAAATAAAAAAAATAGACAGAGTCATCGTTGACTCTGTCTATTTTTACAATAAATTTTAATGACGATTATATGTTAATTTTATTACAAAGAATAGTTCGGTGCTTCTTTTGTAATTTGGACATCATGTGGATGACTCTCTCTTAATCCTGCACCAGTCATTTTGACAAATTGAGAGTTTTCTCTCAATTCTTCCAATGTAGCTGTACCGCAATATCCCATACCTGAACGAATGCCACCAATCAGTTGGAAGATGGTATCTGAAAGAGGACCCTTATATGGCAGGCGACCCTCAATGCCTTCTGGAACGAATTTCTTGTTATCTTCTTGGAAGTAACGGTCTTTAGATCCTTTTTCCATGGCTGCAACAGAACCCATACCCCGATATACTTTAAAACGGCGTCCTTGGAATATCTCCGTTTCACCTGGGCTTTCAGTTACACCGGCAAGCATACTGCCAAGCATTACTGCATGTCCGCCAGCAGCTAAAGCTTTTACGATATCGCCAGAGTATTTAATTCCTCCATCAGCGATAATCGTTTTTCCATATTTTCTTGCTTCTGTTGCACAATCGAAGACTGCTGTGATCTGAGGGACACCTACACCAGCAACAACCCTTGTCGTACAGATTGATCCAGGTCCGATTCCCACTTTCACTACGTCAGCACCGGCTTCAATTAATGCTTTCGTTCCTTCAGCCGTTGCAACGTTTCCAGCAATGATCGTTAATTCAGGATATGTCTCGCGAATCTCTTTTACAACATCCAGGACGCCCGCTGAATGTCCGTGAGCTGTATCAAGTACAATCGCATCCACATGGGACTTAACAAGCATTTCTACACGCTTCAATGTATCTTTAGTCACACCGACAGCGGCACCGGCAAGCAATCTTCCTTGTTTATCTTTCGCCGAATTCGGGAACTCAATGACCTTCTCAATATCCTTGATCGTAATAAGCCCTTTAAGAACGCCATTATCATCTACAAGGGGAAGCTTTTCGATTTTATATTTTTGAAGAATTTTCTCTGCTTGTTCCAAATTAGTGCCTACTGGCGCTGTTACCAGATTTTCTACAGTCATGACACTGGAAATCTTCAAGGAGAAATCGGAAATAAATCGCAAATCACGGTTAGTAATGATACCCACAAGTTTTTGATCCTCTATATTGTTGACTACAGGAACACCTGAAATGCGGTATTTGCCCATTAAATGCTCTGCATCAAATACTTGATGATCTGGAGTTAAGAAAAATGGATCGGTAATAACACCGCTTTCTGAACGTTTTACTTTATCGACCAGTTCAGCTTGTGCTTCAATGGACATATTTTTATGAATAATACCTAATCCGCCTTGGCGGGCCATGGCAATTGCCATCTCAGCCTCCGTTACGGTATCCATTCCTGCACTGATGATAGGAAGGTTGAGCTTTAAATTTTCGGCTAAGTTGACTTGAAGGTTAACATCTTTCGGCAAAACCTCTGATTTCGCTGGAATTAATAGGACATCATCAAAGGTTAAACCTTCTTTTGCAAATTTATTTTCCCACATTATTTTCCCCTCCTGCTTAAAAATATTATTTGTAGGTTATCAATTGGACATACTACTGTCAAGAAGAGAAATAAATGTTTGATTATTCTATTAATTCAGAGGTGTGGCTGCAATGCCTGAAAACAATGATAATTTCGATAAATATACACCACTTTTTTCCGCATCTTCCTCACAACTTTTTTTGCAAAAATGTTACACGCACGAAAAAATAGCAGATGCGGAAATAAAAAGTTACGAAAATTGTTATCCGTTTATTTACCATCTTGAACATGCACAAACTTATTATAATCAGGCAGCCATAGCTCCACTTTCCATACAACCGATCCTCTCCTTTTATGGGTTTGCTCAATTGTTAAAGGCCTGCCTGCTCACGATTGATCCTAACTATCCTGAATCCACTTCGTTACTTGCCCATGGGGTAACTACAAGAAAAAGAAAAAAACAACAATACGAGTTTTTAAAAGACGAGGTGAAAACGCAAAAGCACGGACTGTTCACCTGCATTGCCGAGAAATTGTTCCATATCAGGCATCTGGAAGGCGAAAAATATTCGATGGGGACGCTTTTAAAAGAAATTCCAGATATGCAGAGCCATTCATGGACTATTTCCCGGAAAAACTTCGTCACCCTATTGCCCTCTTCGAACGGTTTTCAATTACCCTTAGCCATATTGGATAGCTATCAAATGTCTGGCAGTCGATTGGAGGAATTTTTGTCATCTAAAACGAAACAGATTTATCGCATCACTGAAGCTCCTGGGACACTGCACTTAAAAACGGATGATGGTCTCATTCATAATGCATCTTCCCCAATAAAGTATAACTTGGCAGAAGGACATTTCATGCTATCTCTTAATAAAGACTCTTCGGCATTTTCCTTACCTGAACTTTTGATACATTATTTGATTTCTTATAACCTAAGCATAATAGCCCGTTATGAAACAGAATGGTGGGCAGAGCTGATGAAAACCATGCCTAACGATGATTACCCCTGCATAGTCCAATTCCTTAAAATAAGCCAAGCTAAGGTGCCATTCCTAATATTTGAATGGATTAAGTCAGAAAGGTTTAACTTTTGATTGTTTTAACTAAAAATGGCGAATGGATCGTCCCTATCCTGGAACAACGAAAAAAGACCAGCCGGATGGCTGATCTTTAAAATGGCTTGGCGGCGTCCTACTCTCACAGGGGGAAACCCCCAACTACCATCGGCGCTGAAGAGC
>NZ_JBHXAS010000127.1:0-13111 GCF_042727425.1 Peribacillus sp. NPDC060253 | reverse complement strand
ACTTGAAACTCTTTTCAAGTAAAATAATATATAGCTGTTTGTATATAATATTAAATATGGTAAGTTTAGGTTCTACATAGGGGAGGAAATTCTATGAATCGAAATCCAGTAATGCCTTTTATTATTATCATGGTTTTTGGTATTGGACTTATGTTTTTACTTTCGTTTAAAGGTTTGGGTGATGCCAAGGATCTTGCTAAGGAAAAAGAGGGTGGCGGAAAAACAGAGGAAACGGAAAGTGCCTCTGCTTCACCTGAGGACATCTATAAGCAAAACTGTATCTCCTGTCACGGTAACGCCTATCAAGGCGGTGTCGGACCAGCTCTGAAGGGAGTTGGCGATCGACTGTCGGTGGACGAGGTTAAAAACGTGATCACGAATGGACGAGGCGCCATGCCATCTGGCTTAGTCGAAGAACAAAACATTGACGCCATGGCAGAATATATTCATGGACTGAAATAATGATGAAAACTGACTCAAGTAATCGTTGGAAGGCGAGCTTTTGAGTCAGTTTTTCTTTTATTCGGAAAAGGAAAGGTTCCAGATGGAAGTTTCCTTTTGTATAGTGATAGGGAGAGCATATTTCTCCTTTCTGTAATTTTTCGATTGAACTTGTTATAATCGAATGGGAAACTAATTAAAAGGAAGACATTATTTGAAATAAGAGAGTTGATAAATATGAACCATGAAAAACTATCGAAGAGATTAGAACATGTTGCCATACATATACAAAAAGGAAGCATCCTTGCAGATATAGGTTCCGACCATGCTTACTTGCCATGCTATGCGGTGAATAATGGCCTGTGTGACCATGCCATAGCAGGCGAGGTTGTAGAAGGTCCTTATCAGTCAGCCCGCAGGCAAGTGGCGATAACGGGACTAGAGGGCAAGATAGAGGTCCGTAAAGGAGATGGACTTGAAGTATTGAATCCTGATGAAGCGACGTGCATTACGATTTGTGGCATGGGAGGGACTTTAATATCAAGTATCCTGGAAAGTGGAAAAGGAAAGCTCGGCAAGGCAGAAAGGCTAATCCTTCAGCCAAATGTTGGTGCAGCGAATGTTCGTAGTTGGTTAATCGATAACGGCTGGGAACTTTGTGGAGAAGAAGTTCTTGAGGAAGATGAGAAGATCTACGAAATCTTAATTGCTGAAAAAGGGGCTCCACTTCGCCCTTATCGTGCAAATATGCAAACTGGCCTTATGTTCGGTCCATATTTAATGGAGCAATTCAGTGACACTTTCATTAAAAAATGGCAGCTTGAGAAAAAACATTTGGAAAGAATCATCGAACAACTGGATGAAAGCGGACGAGGCGGGTTGGAAACAAAGCGCAATGAATTAAAATCCCAAATTTCAGTAATTGAGGAGGTGCTTAGAGGTTGAAAACACTAAATGGCCAGCAAATCATTGAAATGTTTGAACAATTCTCTCCTAAGCAATATGCAATGGAGGGAGACCCAATCGGGCTACATGTAGGACAACTGAATAAGCCAGTTACTAAAGTCTTGATTGCCCTTGATGTATTGGAAGAAGTTGTAGACGAAGCGATAGAACTTGGGGCGGAATTAATCATTGCCCATCATCCGCTTATTTATCGACCATTGAAAAGAATCGATACAATGGTTGCCGGAGGCCGTATCATCGAAAAGCTGATCAAACATGATATCGCTGTCTATGCTGCACATACCAATTTAGATGTCGCGAAGGGCGGAGTAAATGATCTACTTGCCGAAGCGCTTCAATTACAGGATACAGAAGTATTGATTCCAACTTACGAAGCAGCTCTAAAGAAATTGGTCGTATTTGTTCCAAAGGCCGATGAACAAAAAGTGAGGGAAGCCCTTGGTAGCGCAGGGGCAGGAGCAATCGGAAATTACAGCCATTGTTCGTTTTCGGGGGAAGGCACAGGACGCTTCTTGCCAGGCGAAGGCAGTGAACCGGTGATTGGCTCCAGAGGAAATCTTGAATCCGTTACTGAAATGCGGGTTGAAACGATATTCCCCGAAAATATTGAGAAGAAAGTCCTTTCTGCGATGATTAAAGCCCATCCGTATGAGGAAGTCGCTTATGATATATATAAACTGGAGAATAAAGGGGAGTCACTTGGATTAGGAAAGATTGGTGTGCTTGCTGAAGAAATGACCCTTGAACAATTTTGCGAACATGTGAAACAGACACTTGATGTTGAAAAGGTACGTGTCGTTGGTGATTTGCAAAGCCCGATAAAAAAAGTGGCTGTGCTGGGCGGAGATGGAAACAAATACTTCACGACTGCAAAATTCAAGGGCGCGGATGTATATGTTACTGGTGATATGTATTACCATACGGCCCATGACGCGATGATGATTGGTTTGAATATTGTGGATCCAGGGCACAATGTTGAAAAAGTGATGAAAAAAGGCGTGGCGCGAATCCTTGAAGAAAAGTGCCGCGATAAGAACTTCGATGTGGAATTCATCCCATCCCAGTTAAATACGGACCCTTTCCGATTTATTTGATAGCACAAAAAAGGGCAGCCAAAGCGGTTGCCCTTTTTGTATGTGCATTCATTTTTTCACTTTAATCTTAGGTAGAATTTTATTCAATGGCGTTTTCTTTTCGGTATTCCAGGTCAATTCAACATTTGGATCATACTGTTCTAGAAATGTGATAACTTCTTTTGTGATTGGTGTTGGTGTAGAAGCCCCGGACGTAACCGCAACCGTTTCTGCATCTTTTAGCCATTCAAGGTTAAGCTCGGAAATGTCAGCGATGCGATAAGCTTTCGTGCTCGCTATTTCTTCGGATACCTGTGCAAGGCGGTTTGAATTATTACTCTTTGGATCACCGACAACAATTAAAACATCAGCTTCGCCAGCTTGCTTGGCAACCGCTTCCTGACGTACCTGTGTCGCTAAACAAATTTCCTTATGGACTTCTGCATGTGGGAATTTTTCCTTGACCTTATCCATGATATCCAAAACATCCCATTGGCTCATCGTTGTTTGATTTGTGACGATGATCTTATCACTATTCAGGGTCAAAGCTTCAACATCTTCATCCTTTTGAACCAGGTGAACGACATCGGGAGCTACTCCGACTGCACCCTCTGGTTCCGGATGGCCTTTTTTACCAATATAAATGATTTGAAAGCCTTCCGCTTCTTTTTCCCGAATTAGGTCATGAGTTGCAGTAACATCGGGACACGTTGCATCGAGGGTGACTAGCCCTTTTTCTGCAGCGATCTTCCTAATCTCAGGAGAGACGCCATGAGCCGTAAAGATGACGGTTCCGCTGTCCACTTGTTCGATGATATCGTTGCGGTTGCTTCCGTCCAACGTGATGATGCCTTCATCTTCAAACGCATCGGTCACATGTTTGTTGTGCACAATCATCCCTAAAATGTAAATAGGGCGTGGCAAGGTTTTATCTAAAGCCGCATTTCGGGCGATGACCATGGCATCGACAACGCCATAACAATAGCCGCGCGGGGAAATTTTAATCACTTTCATCTATGTGTCCTCCTTCAAAGGCAAGAAACTCTCACTATTTATACCTTTCTATTATATAAGACCATAGATGATATTACAAAACATCCTATTTGCCTAAAATCATTAACTGGTAAAAATTTTTTTGATCTTTAAATATATAGTTTGGGACCGGATGACCTTTGCCTTTTCGTATTGGTACGAACTTGAGCTGTGGGGTTAGCTTTCATAGCTTTTTCTTGTTCATTCGACTCAGGCTTTACCTCATGATTGTTTTGTGCCTCTACATTAGGCTCGCTATCAACGGATGCTTCCGAATTTTCGCTAGCATCAGATGATGATATACTCTGGAAAACTTTCCACATCGACGGCAAATTTTTAATCACAGGTCCGTATTGTTCCACCATGGGAGTGAATTGTTCGGCTGCCTGCAACACTTTTTGCGTGTTGGTAAGCATATTGTTTAGAGAATCCGGATTTTTTAGTGTTTCTAAAATCCCCCCTCCGCTGCTTCTTGAAGAACTTTTGTTAGGGGAAGCGGCAGGTGCAAACAAGTTGCGAGAATCTGGATTTTGTTTCGACTTACCGAGTATCTTCGACAACAGCCCCTCTTTCTTTGCAGGTGGAAATTCCTGACGCTGCTGCTGGTTGAACGGGCCTCGGAAACCTTGAGGTCCCTGTGGTCCCGGGGGTCTACCTTGTGCCATCGGCCGCCTCATCTGCTGAAAAGAGTGGGGGTTTTGCTGCGGCTGCCTGAATGGAGCTTGCGGGTGCTGCATCCTTCGACCATTGGGTGGCTGAAAACCGGGTCCGGGTTGATGACTTCTATTTGGGAACATTGGTTTCACCTCCTCTGATTTTATATGCTGGTGTTATTCTTCTATATAAATTATGCAGCTCGACAAAAAAGGTTTGAGCAAAGAGTGACTGCGCTGTTGTGAAGTGACCGGAAAGAAGGTAAGATGGTTACGGTAAGTCTTTTAGCTCCATGTCTGCGGGGGATACGCTATGACCAGGACAGGGGCTTTTCGTTTGCAGAAGTCCATTTTAAGAGAACTAGCCTTAGCGCTTAAGCTCGCTGTGAAAAAGATGATGGACCACCTAAGGCAAAAAGCGCCTTAAGGGTCAATCCCTATTTTCTTCACGAGCTGACCAAGGTGCTTGCGCTTTTTGTATAATCCAGTTTCAGCACGACCAAGGTGCTTGCGCTTTTTGTATAAAATTTATTATAATAGTAGGACATGTCTAATGACTGACAAGGATAAAGGAGTTTTTTGATGAAACAAAACCAATTTGAACGATTTAATTTGAAAAGCTACATTCTAGATGCGGTTCGTACTTTAGGGTTCGATAAGCCGACGGAAATTCAAGAACGTGTGCTTCCGTCGCTTTTAAAGGGAAGTAGCTTAATTGGACAGTCGCAGACAGGTACAGGAAAGACACATTCCTATTTGCTGCCGATTATGAACAAGCTTGATGCTGGTAAAAATGAAGTTCAAGCGATTATTTCCGCACCAACCCGTGAGTTAGCGAACCAAATCTATAAAGAAGCTTTGAAAATTGCTGACCATTTTCCTGAAGATGAGCAGATTTCTGTCCGTTGTTATATCGGTGGTACGGATAAACAGCGTATGATCGATAAGTTGAAGACACAGCCACAACTGGTAATTGGAACGCCAGGCCGAATCAAGGATTTGGTTGAGGCTCAAGCGCTTCAGGTGTATACAGCAAAAATGCTTGTTGTCGATGAAGCGGACCTTATGCTAGACATGGGATTCCTTGAAGATGTCGATTTATTTGCATCACGTATGGCTGAAAAAATTCAAATGCTTGTCTTCTCGGCAACCATTCCGGAAAAATTAAAGCCGTTTTTGAATAAATATATGGAAAATCCGAAATATGTTCAAGTGAATCCCAAGCAGGCGACTGCCGCTAAAATTGAACATGTTTTGGTACCGCTTCGCCATCGGAACAAAGAGCAGTTACTTCATGATATCATCGTTCGTTATAATCCATATTTAGCGATTATTTTCACGAACACCAAAAAAATGGCGGATCATGTGGCTAATTCCTTGATTGAAAAAGGGTTGAATGTCGGTCGTATTCATGGGGATTTAACGCCTCGTGAACGTAAAAAAATGATGAAGCAAATCAATGATTTGGAGTATCAATTCATCGTAGCGACAGATTTGGCTTCCCGTGGAATCGATATTGAAGGCGTTAGTCATATCATTAACTATGAATTGCCTTCAGACCTTGATTTTTACATTCATAGGACGGGAAGAACGGCTCGTGCAGGATATTCAGGCATTGCCGCTACAATTTATAATACTTCCGATGAAGACTCTTTGAACCGCCTTGAAAAAATGGGCATCGAATTCCGTGATGCGGATATCCAAAACGGTGATTGGGTTGATATAGACGAACGTAATAAACGAAAAAACCGTAAAAAACAAAAATCTGATATTGATGTTAAAGCGACCAGGCATGTTAAGAAGCCAACTAAAGTCAAGCCAGGTTACAAGAAAAAAATCCAACGCGATGTGGAAAACTTTAAAAAACGCGAACGTCGTATACAGAGAAAGAAATAAGGGAGTAATCAGATGCTGAAGATTGGATCGCATGTTTCAATGAGCGGGAAAAATATGCTTCTTGCTGCGAGTCAAGAAGCGGTTTCATATGGCTCCAACACATTCATGATCTATACGGGAGCCCCACAAAATACAAGACGTAAAAAAATCGAAGATCTAAATATCGAAGCTGGATTATTGCATATGGAGGAAAATGGAATTAGTGATATCGTAGTCCATGCCCCGTATATCATCAACATAGCAAATACAACGAATCCAGCCACATACGAACTAGGAGTCAACTTCTTACGAAGCGAAATCGATCGGACAGAAGCGCTTGGTGCAAGGCAGATCGTACTTCATCCAGGTGCACATGTTGGTGCAGGCAGTGAACTGGGAATCAAGAGAATCATCGAAGGTTTGAATGAAGTGTTGACTGCTGACGATAAAGTCCAGATTGCCCTTGAAACGATGGCAGGTAAAGGTACCGAATGTGGCAGGTCTTTCGAGGAGTTGGCCATGATTATTGATGGTGTGACCCATAATGAAAAATTATCGGTATGCTTCGATACTTGCCATACTCACGATGCTGGTTATAATATCATCGAAGATTTTGATGGTGTTCTCAATGAATTTGATAAATTGATCGGTGTGGATCGCATCAAGGTCCTACATGTTAATGATAGCAAAAACGAACGCGGCATGCGTAAAGACCGCCATGAAAACATTGGATTTGGTCATATTGGTTTTAAAGCGTTGAATGATATTGTCCATCATCCACAGTTAAGCACTGTTTCAAAAATACTGGAAACACCTTATGTTGGGGAAGACAAGAAAGATAAAAAGGCACCTTATAAATTTGAAATTGATATGTTCAAGAACAATCAATTCGAAGAAGATGTACTGGAAAAGATCATGAACCAGCAATAATCATAGAAAGGGACGATTCATCGAGATAAGGATGAATCGTCCTTTCATTTTATGGTAAAAAGTATGTCTTTCAAATTCTTTAAAAATTGGATGTAAGGTTGTTAAAGAGTGTTTCTATTTCCCTGGCTGTACTTGCTCCAGCAACTTTTGTGATTTGACCTAGAACATTTTGTCTTTGACGTATATCAAAAATGTTAATATTTTTACCTGCTAGAAGGGCAGTAATATCCTGTGCTTGTTGTTGTGTGAGTGCAACTCCATGCTGCTTTGCAAGGGAAAGCAGCTCATCAGGGCGTATTTTGTTGATTTTATGATTGACCATCATTTCAAATAATTTCAAACGATCTCCTCCTTTTTTAAAACATATGAAGGAGGTCGACGTATGTGAACATTAACTTTGTTTTGAATTGCGCAAATTTGATTTTGCTGCCGATTTTAGCAGATCAATGCTTATGAGCACTTGTTTTTGAGGTCAGGATTCTTTACATCTGGTCTTGTTTGATTTATACTAACGAATGTTAATCGTAATGATTCTTAAAAAATAGGTGATCTCTTTGGATAATGCAGTAAACCCCATAGTTAAATTAGAAGATATATCTTACAAATATACAAAAGATCTAGTGCTGGAACATGTTTCGCTTGAAATCCCTAAAGGGGCATTCTTAGCTATCGTCGGGCCGAATGGATCCGGAAAGTCGACACTTTTGAAGTTGCTGCTTGGTCTGTTCAAGCTCCAAAAAGGAAAAATTGAGATTTTCGGGGAAGATATAAGGCGCTTTAAAGATTGGCAAAAGGTCGGATTCGTTTCCCAAAAGGCGAACTCCTTCAACTCAGGATTCCCTGCCACTGTATTTGAGGTGGTTCAAAGCGGTATGACCAAAAAAATTGGATTATTTAAGTTTGCAAGCAAAGAGGATAGGCAAAAGGTCATAAAGGCTTTGGAGTCCGTGGACATGCTTGAATATCAGAACCGAAATATTGGTGAATTGTCCGGAGGGCAGCAGCAGAGGGTATTCATTGCTCGTTCACTTGTCAGCGAGCCGGAATTGATGATCTTGGATGAGCCTACAGTCGGTGTTGATTCAAAGAACGTCCACCAATTTTATGAAATGCTTGAAATGTTGAATAAAAAATTAGGAATAACCCTGATTTTAGTTACCCATGATGTTGGTACTGTGACCGATAAAGTCACACATGTCGCTTGCTTAAATAAAAAGCTTCATTTTCACGGGGATGCCTGTGAATATAATGAATTGAATGAAGGCGAGCTCTCGTCCATATACGGACATGACGTCCAATTATTAAATCATGATCATTAAAATGTTTTGGAGGATAGCCCAATGATATCGGGGATATTGCAATTTGAATTTTTGCAGAACGCATTCTTGACCGGAATCATCATCGGAGCGATTGCGCCATTGGTGGGCGTTTTTGTCGTGGTAAGGCGGATGTCGATGATTTCCGATGCGCTTAGTCATGTAGCGCTTGCAGGTATAGCGTTTAGTTTATTGCTTCAGAAGAGCTTTCTTTCACTTGCTGGATTGAATCCGCTTTATATAGGGATGGCTTTTTCGGTAGGTGGGTCATTATTCATTGAAAAATTAAGAGGGGTGTACAAGCATTACCAAGAGCTTGCAATCCCGATTATAATGTCCGGCGGAATGGGTCTTAGTGTCATTTTCATTTCCATTGCAGATGGTTTCAATTCGGATTTATATAGTTATTTATTCGGAAGTGTCAGTGCAGTCAGCCGGGCGGACTTATATGTTATATTGGCAGTGGGGGTAGTCGTTGCCTTGACACTAACCCTATTGTATAAAGAATTATTTTTGTTATCATTTGATGAAGAGCATGCGAAAGCGTCCGGAATACCTTATAAAGCGATTCATTTTATTTTTATTGTCATGGTTGCATTGGTTATTGCGGCTTCAATGAAAATCATTGGAATATTACTGGTCTCTTCGCTCATGACGCTGCCGGTAGCAGCAAGCCTCCGCTTTGCGAAGGGCTTTAAGCAGATGATCGCTCTAGCGGTATTATTCGGCGAAGTGTCCGTCATAGGGGGATTATTTTTATCATACAACCTCGATCTCGCTCCAGGTGGGACCATTGTAATAATCGCTGTGCTAATTCTCATCTTGTCAATTTTGTTTGATAAGTGGAAAAATCGATAGATGGGGTGATGTTTTTTGAACGTAACTACTGCCATGCAATTACTAAAAGATAAAGGTTTTAAACATACAGGAAAGAGGGAGGAAATGCTTCAGCTTTTCTCTTCCAGCGATAAATATTTAACGGCAAAAGACGTATTGGAGAATATGAAACAGGACTATCCCGGATTGAGCTTCGATACGATTTACCGGAATCTTTCCTTGTTTGTAGAACTAGGGATTTTTGAAACGACCGAGTTGGAGGGGGAGAAGCATTTTCGTTTTACATGCGGCCATTCTTCCCACCATCACCACTTCATCTGTTTGAGTTGTGGAAAAACGAAAGAAATCGAATTGTGCCCGATGCAGGAGCTTCAGGAAAGTTTGAAGGACTACGATGTTTCAGGGCATAAATTCGAAATTTACGGACGCTGTCCCGCATGTAGCGTTTCTGTAGAAGTATAAAAACCATTGACCCTTTGTCAATGGTTTTTTCTTTTATCATTTTATAGGTACTGGTTTTCCGGACATCCAATTATTCACCCAAATAGATGCCTCTTGCCAATTGTTGACCCGGATAACCTTTTTGGGCACCGGATCTTGGTTATAAGGGGTATTAAATAAAATTACTGGTATATTACACTCTTCCGAAATGGCGACTGCATTATCATGCTTGTCCTCTAAAAAGAGATCGACAGCAAACTTCTTGGCTGCAGCCACTTTATCGTGTGAACCAACAAGCTCTATATGGTCATACAGGACCTGATTCGTCGCGAACCAATTTTTCGTTACATCTAATAAACGATTGCTTCTGGCACTGATGAAATAGAGGTCTGCTTGTTCTGTCCATTTTTCCAGTACAACTTTCGCTCCTTCAGCCATCAAAGATTCGGTATAAATGAGCGGCTCGGTCTCAATGAACCAGTTAGTGAAATCTTCCTTTGGAACATTCACGAATGGGAATAAGTCATACTCTGTAATATCTTCATAAGCTAAATTCAGCTGAAAAGCTTTATTTAAAAAAGGGACCATGGAATCCGGTCTTGTAACAGTCCCGTCAATATCAATGCCAAAACGTTTTTTCATGATGAATCTCTCCTCATTTTCAGGTACTTGTAATAGTGTAACATATACAATCATAGCTATGGTAAAAACACGTATTTATTTCCAAGATATGAAACCATTTTCACGGTGGATTCCCGCGGATTTACATACACTATAAATGCTCCTACAAACGAAAGTGAGGGATGCAAGAATGGAAAAAGATCAATACTCCAGTATTGACGATGAGATGCGATTGACTAAAGAGGGCAGTGACCCATCCATTGTGGATGATGAGCATCATGAGAGGTATTATAATGAAGGTACACCTGCTGATGATAGACGTTTCGATAATCGTGAAACGGTTACACAGATGGATAACCGGTATCATGAAGAAACGTCTGCTGAAATCTCGCCACCTCTGCAAAACAGGAGATATAAGGATGATGAGACAGTAGGGGCTGTTGATTCTGGGGATGTGGCATCAAGAGGTAGAGCCATTGGTGTCATAGCTTTGATCATCTCCATTGTATCGTTATTCATGATGCCCTTCATCTTAGGGATTGTTGGGATCATTGTAGGGATATTTGCACGAAGCCGAGGGTCGCACATGGGTACATGGGCCATCGTCATTGGTGCAGTCTCCATCATTGTTGGCATATTCATCCTGCCGTTCTTTTAAGCTTTATGAGGCCTTTTGATGTCATTCTCCCAAATGACATCAAAAGGTTTTTCTATGATGGAAAACAACAAAAAAATCCCGATAATGTTCTCGGGATTTTTTTGTTTTATTTATTTAGTAAAGCTGCAGCAGCAGCTTCCGTTCTTTGTTTTTCATAGTACTCTTCAGCAATCTTATCGATTTCCTTTTTCAGTTCCTCGACCATCGTCTCTTCAGGCACTTTACGTACAATTTGCCCTTTTCTAAACAATAACCCTTCGCCACGAGCTCCTGCTATGCCGATATCAGCCTCACGAGCTTCTCCAGGCCCATTTACCGCACAACCAAGCACAGAAACCTTGATTGGTGCTTTAATTGTCTGAATGTACTCTTCAACCTCATTTGCGATGGAGATTAAATCAATCTCGATTCGACCGCACGTTGGGCAGGAAATTAAAGTGGCCATGTTAGAAGCAAGTCCAAATACTTTTAGAAGCTCTCTTGCCACTTTCACCTCTTCGACAGGGTCAGCACTTAAGGAAACACGCATTGTACTTCCGATTCCTTGGCTTAGGATGGCACCAAGTCCGGCAGCACTTTTTACGGTGCCGGAGAACAGAGTACCTGATTCCGTAATCCCCAGATGTAAAGGATAATCGAATGCTTTTGAAGCTTTTTCATACGCTTCGATGGCTAAATTCACATCAGAAGCCTTCATGGAAACAATGATGTCATGAAAATCGTGATCTTCCAGGATCTTGATATGGTGTAAGGCACTTTCAACCATGCCATCGGCAGTTGGGTATCCGTATTTATCAAGGATCTTCTTCTCAAGAGAACCGGCATTGACCCCGATACGGATAGGGATTCCTTTTTCTTTCGCAGCTTTAACAACTGCTTCTACCTTTTCACGACGTCCAATATTACCAGGATTTATCCTGATTTTATCCGCTCCACCTTCAATTGCCTTTAGTGCCAGTTTATAATCGAAATGAATATCGACTACAAGAGGGATATTAATCCGTTTTTTTATTTCAGGGATTGCTTCAGCAGCTCTTTCATCCGGACATGCGACACGTACGATTTGACATCCCGCTTCTTCAAGACGAAGGATCTCTGCAACAGTTGCTTCAACATCATGTGTTTTGGTAGTTGTCATGCTTTGTACAATAACTTCATTATTGCCGCCAATCGTTAAGTTTCCGACTTTAATTGGCCGCGTCTTGGTGCGATGTATGATTTCACTCAAGTGGAATTCTCTCCTTTAGGAAAAAATCAGTTTTGATTTTTAATTTACTTCTCTGAAATATTGTATCAATGTACTTACCTCTTGACAAGGAAATAGGATGTTTTATCTTTTTTCAACAAGAATGATTCCCTATTCCTGGATATAATCGATGCTTAGAAACCTATCTTGATGATTCTTGGAAAAGCGCCCCTCCCATTTGGAAACTATTTATAAACAGGAATCTTATATGTTTTGCCAATCTGCATATTTTCTGGCTTTAAACCTTCATTCAAACTTTGAAAGTCAGATATAATTGTTTCAATTTCCTGATTTGATCCGCTTTTTTCCGTTTCAACGATGGAGAGTAAGGTATCCCCGGGTTTCATGACGATTTCTTTGTAATCAGCAGTTGGGGCGGATTGCGGCTTACTTGCCGGGACAGCCGTTTCACCTGAAGAGGCCGGTGGATGGGGAGTCGGCAGGGTACCCGTCGTCAGATCGAAATAAATGATAAATAAAGTGAAACAAAATGAGATAAAAAGCAGTAGCCGTTTCAATTTTCCATCCTCCCAAGCTTGTCTTTAACATATATATACTTGGAAGGGTCTAAAGTTATGCCTAAAAATGGGCGCTTTTTCAAATGGAAATGAAGTGTCATCATTCAATTTTGCTTTTTTAGTTGTATAAAATCCTTGTTATTTGAGTTGGAGTTAAGAAAGCATCTGATTTCCTTTGGAGTCAGACCTATCTCTTTTGCCTCCATTATAAGTAACAGCCACTGTACATCAAGATTACTCTTCTTCACGTCTATCACCTCTTAAATACTAATTCAACTATCAGTATAGGAATAACTTGGTGAGTATTTTGTCGAATTAAGGAGATGTAAAAAAATGATGACTACAGTCATATGCCAGGAAAAACATGGATTATCCCCGATAATTTTGAAAAACAAAAAGATCCGAACGAATTGAACTGCACCCCAATTGTTAGACAACATCTAACAATTGGAGGTGCAGTTTTTTTGACTAAATATACGATAGACGAAAAATTACATGCAGTTT
>NZ_JBHXAS010000126.1:0-13134 GCF_042727425.1 Peribacillus sp. NPDC060253 | reverse complement strand
GGATAGGTGATGTTTCCTTTCGATATTACGGATGAAAAGCAAATTTAAAGCCATTTTTTCATTCAAACCTTATTTGAGGATTATATTTCTGGTATTTTTTTATTTTTTGGTGATTCTCTTTTTGATAATGCGAGCGATGTTTTATTTGTACGGATGGTTTTGGAATGTACATTAGCTAGAAAAGGGAAGAAAACGAATGGACAAAGAACCTCCAAGTATTGATGAAATGCCGTATTACCAATCATAAGATACGTGTGTATTACCATCATTTGTATTAGCCATATTATTAACATGATGAAAATTATAAAACGACTAATTATTGGATTTTTTAAACGGTTGTATTTATTGCTTAAGAGCCTCCCAATATTGTTTCAATTATTATTTGTTTACATATTTGTATTTCTGCTTATTGTTGCTGGCAGTTTTCTCTTAAAGAAATATGGCCTTTAACCTTCGTAACAAATTCACTTTAGGGCTAATAGGTTGTGGGATTGGGTGATATCTCATCCTTTTTGGGATTGGAGGCAGATGGTTACTTGTTCCAGTACTTATTTATCAATTTAAAATCCCCCCTCATATAGTAACAACAACTTCTATTTTTACACTATCCATTTATTCATTGGCGTTTATTAGCCATACTTGTTATTGATATAGGTTTAAAGCTAGAATATAGAGTCACTATAATTTAGCATATTAAGCAACTAAAAGAGTTATGAGCCACTTCAGATAGCCCAACTTTCCTTGACGATAAGCATTATGAAAAGGACCAGCTTCATATCCAAATAGCGCAGTTCATAGTAAATACTCTGGGTAGCTCCGCAATTGATTTCGTTGGCGTATTTGAGGACTTAGTTGTGGTATTGTTTTGATCCAAATCCAGTAAAGTCTATTACAATGATGTCCATACTAGTTAATGGTTCAATGAGAATTCAACTTTATAATTCTATAAAAATACATCTGAATTGTGTGAATGTTATATTATTTCATTGACAAAATATTTTTTCCTATATAAAATTAATCTTGAGAGGTGCACATGATGGAAAATCTAAAACCTAAAGAAAAACGGAAGTATTCAGTACCCGCAGTGGAAAATGCTTTTGAAATCCTTAAATTATTAAGTCGTAATCGTTTTCGCGAAAGCACGGTTACAGAAATCGCAAATGCTCTTTCGTTGAGTCCAGCAACTTGTTTTAGAATATTACAAAGTTTAGAAGGACTATCAATCGTTCGATATTTGGATGATAAAAAAAGGTATACGCTAGGTCCTTATTTAGTTGTCCTAGGTGAAAGAGCAAAAGAACATTTAGATTATATAAACATAATTATGCCGCATCTTGAAAATTTAACGAAAGAAACAGGGATGACCTCGATACTTGTTAATAAAATTGGTGAACAAAAGCTTGCGATTGTAGCAAAAGTGGAAGCAAATGATTTTGGAGTGAGTGTTTCAGTAGGCAGACATTTTTCAATTACGGATGGTTCATTTGGGATGTGTTTTCTTGCATATATAGATCAATCATCGAGAGAATATTTTTTAAAAAAAGAACAAGGTTTAAAAACATTTTCTGAAGAAGACATACACGTGATTGAACAAGAGATTGATCATATTAGGAAAAATGGCTACCACATTACATACGGAGAATACATAAAAGGTTTATGTGGAATTGCTGCACCAATTTTCAGTCATGAAAATAAGGTGGAAATGTCCATTGCAGTAATAGGGTTTTCGTCCCAGTACGAAAAAGAAGATCTGCATTCTATCGGTAGCTTAATTAAAGGGGCTGCGGATGAAATAAGTAAAAAAATTAAGGATTTTTAAAGTTTTATGAACGAATGGGAAGCATAAAAAGCTTCCTGTATTTTATCAGAAATGTAAGCGTATACAGACGAGTGTTCTGTCGAAGGTAATAAAGATTTTTCATATATATTATCATAAAAGGATATTGAAGGAGGGGAAAGCTTGGGTGCACTAAGTGGAATCAAGGTATTAGATTTATCAAGATTACTGCCGGGACCGTATTGTTCATTAATGATGGCTGATTACGGTGCAGAAGTGATAAAAATCGAAGAACCGGGTCGTGGTGACTATATTCGCTGGAGAAAACCAGCCATTAAAGGAATTGGAGCCAGACATTTAACGATAAACCGAAATAAAAAGAGCATTGAGTTGAATCTAAAGTCTGATGAAGGTATAGAAATATTTAAAAAAATGGCAGCAAACGCTGATGTCATTTTAGAAAGTTTCCGTCCAGGCGTAATGGACCGTTTGGGGATTGGATATGATGAAATCTCAAAGATCAATGAAGGCATTGTTTATTGTTCATTAACAGGGTATGGACAGACTGGACCATATCGTAATTTACCTGGACACGATATCAATTATATAGGTTATAGCGGAATTTTAGGTCTTATTGGTCAAAAAGATGGAAAACCGGTTGTCCCTGGCGTGCAAATTGCAGATATCGGCGGTGGTGCGTTAATGGCACTTTCCGGAATCAGTATGGCACTCCTACATAAAGAGCGGACAGGCGAAGGGCAATATGTTGATGTATCCATGTTAGATGGTGCGGTTTCATGGTTATATGCTGCAGCTTCAGACTACTTTGCCTCAGGTTCAGTCCCGGAAAGAGGAAAAACTCGCCTGTCCGGACAATATGCCTTTTATGACGTGTATGAAACGAAGGATAAAAAATACATTTCCGTTGGGGCTTCTGAAGAGAAATTTTGGAAAGAAATTTGTCTGCTTGTAGGGAAACCAGAGTGGATTGAACTCCAAAATGGATCAGATGATGTTCAGGAACAATTAAAGAAAGAAATGTCAGAGCTATTCAAGCAAAAGAATCAAAAAGAATGGCTTGAATTATTGCAAACAAAGGATACATGTGTAGGACCTGTCTATGATATAGATGAAATCTTCTCTGACCCTCAGATTATTGAACGTCAATTGTTTACAGATATGAACCACCCAGTTGCTGGAGTCATTAAGCAATTTGGTTTTCCGATTAAATTTTCTCAAACACCGGGAAAAATACATACACACTCACCAATGCTTGGAGAACATACAGAGGAAATTCTATCAGAATTAGAATACTCAACAAAAAGTATAGAGAACCTGAGAATGAAAGAAGTTATAGGGAAAAGACAATTAAATAAGACTGAATATTCAAAAAAATAGATAGACTTTTCACGTTTTAACTAGGAGGAGAACCATATGGCATTTGTTGAATGGAAACGCATTGGAGAAAAAGAAACTATTGCAGAAATTGTCTTGAATCGACCGGAAGCTAGAAATGCATTTACATCCGAAATGGCCGAACAAATTCTTGGGATATGTCAAACTATTGAAGAAAGTGATGTTAGGGTCGTTATGATTACATCCTCTAACGAAAAGTCATTTTGCTCAGGGGCTGACCTAAAAGAACGAAATAACATGACAGAAACAGAATGGAAAATCCAACACAAATTGTTTCAACAAATGTTTAATAGCATCGCTGATATGAAGCAACCAGTTATTGCGGTTGTGGATGGGTATGCATTAGCAGGCGGTTTTGAAATTGTGCTAAATTGCGACATGATTGTAGCGGCTGATACAGCAATATTTGGCCTTCCAGAAGTGACAAGAGGAATCATGCCAGGTGGTGGCGGAACAAGATTACTTTCCAAGAGAATCAATGTTCATCGAGCCAAAGAATGGGTGTGCACAGGTAAATTGGTCTCAGGTGAGGAAGCTGATCGAGTTGGACTTCTTAATATATTGACAAAATCCGGTGATCTACGAAAAAAAGCAATCCAATTAGCCGAGAAAGTAGCGAATAACGCCCCTCTTGCGGTCCAAAATTGTAAAGCATCCGTTGATGAACTATTCGGGATGACAAATGAAGAAGCGAGAAAAGTAGAAATAGATTATTACAATCGCTGTATAAACACAGATGATCGTTTGGAAGGAGTCCTTGCTTTTGTTGAAAAACGCACTCCTGTGTTTGTTGGAAAATAAATTAAAAGGCTACTTAGAACAACATAAACCTGCATTTGAACAATGAAAAGACGATTCATACTAGGAGGAATTACAAATGACTGGAACAAGTGTAAAGGAAAATATTAAATTTCACGAGGAATTAAGACAAAGTGCTCGTAGTGTTTGTAGTAAATACCCTGATTCTTATTGGAGAGAACTAGATGCTAAAGGAGCTTATCCTGAAGAATTTGTTAATGAGATTACAAGAAATGGATTTTTAGCAGCTCTTATCCCTGAAGAGTTTGGTGGCTCAGGCCTAGGAATCACAGAAGCTTCTATTATTTTGGAAGAAATTAATCGTTGTGGTGGAAATGCCGGAGCATGTCACGCCCAAATGTATACAATGGGGACACTCCTTCGTCATGGGAATGCGGAACAAAAAGCAAAATATTTACCAAAAATTGCAGATGGATCACTAAGGTTACAAGCATTTGGAGTCACTGAACCTACTACTGGAACAGATACGACCAAATTAAAAACTTTTGCAGAACGTAAAGGGGATAAATATATCATCAATGGGCAAAAAGTGTTCATTTCACGTACAGAGTATTCAGATTTAATGATTTTATTAGTCCGTACAACCCCACTCGAACAAGTTCAAAAGAAGACGCATGGCCTCTCGGTTTTACTGGTCGATCTTAGGGAAGCGGTAGGAAATGGCATCACGATTCGCCCTATACGTACAATGATGAACCATGCTACTACAGAGCTATTTATCGAAGATTTGGAAGTTCCTGTAGAAAACCTAATTGGGGAAGAGGGGAAAGGCTTTTCATACATTTTAGATGGAATGAATGCAGAACGAATCCTTATCGCAGCTGAATGTATCGGAGATGGCCGCTGGTTCATCGAGCGCGCAACCAATTATGCTAATGAAAGAGTAGTGTTCAATCGGCCTATCGGGCAAAATCAAGGAGTCCAATTTCCCATTGCAAGGGCTCACATTAATATTGAGGCAGCCGATCTAATGCGTTTCCAGGCAGCTCAATTATTCGATTCTGGTCAAAAGTGCGGAGCCGAAGCAAACATGTCCAAACTTTTAGCAGCAGACGCATCTTGGGAAGCCGCAAATGCAGCACTTCAAACACACGGCGGTTTTGGTTTTGCAGAGGAGTATGATGTAGAAAGAAAATTCCGGGAAACTAGACTATATCAAGTTGCACCAATTTCTACCAATTTAATCCTTTCCTACGTATCGGAACATGTTCTTGGGATGCCGAGATCGTATTAAGAGAGGTGGCAGAAAATGTTTTTTCCAAAGGAAATCGAAATTATTGAAGTAGGACCCCGAGATGGACTGCAAAATGAACCTGTTGCCATTCCTACAGAAAAGAAAAAAGAGTTGATCTCAAGGTTGACGAAAGCGGGGATTCTCCGGATGGAAACAACTTCTTTTGTACATCCGAAATGGGTACCACAGATGGCTGATTCTGAAGAAATTGCACATTTTTGTAAAGAACTTGGTATTATCCAAATTGCCCTAACACCAAACCTCAAAGCTTTGGAAAGAGCCATTGTAGCTGAAGTACCGCAAATTGCTGTATTTGTAGGAGCGAGTTCTGAATTTAATAAAAAAAATATTAATAAAACGACCTCCGAATCCTTAGATGAATGTGAGCCCATGTTTGCTCGGGCAAAAAAAGAAGGGATGTTCATTCGTGCCTATATCTCAATGGCTTTTTCGTGTCCATTTCAAGGTCCGGTATCATTTGAAGAAGTAAATGATGTTTGTGATCGCTTTATAAAACTCGGTGCCGATGAAATTGATATAGGAGATACGAATGGGCAAGCAGACCCCAAAATGGTTTACGAACGCTTTTCAAGATTGCGAGACTTATATCCTGACACCACCTTTGTTGGTCATTTTCATGATACCCGCAAAATGGCATTGGCGAATGCAGTTGCCGCCATGCAAACAGGTATAACCAAGTTTGATAGTTCCGTTGGTGGACTCGGAGGTTGCCCATATTCTCCAGGGGCTACAGGGAATGTTGCAACGGAAGAAATACTGGATATGGTCACGAGTATGGGGTGTCAGACCGGTGTTGATTTTAATGAATTAGTCAAAATAAGTCCCTATGCGAAAAGCCTTTCTACATGTTAATAAAGATAAGAATAGAATAGGAGAGCTAAAATGAGAAATGCAGTAATCATTGACTCCGTCCGAACAGCTGTTGGTCGTATGGGAGGAACTTTAAAGAACATAGAAGTGGATTATTTAGCCGCCAAAGTAATTGACGAAATTTTAGTTCGAACGGAAATAAATAAAAATGAAATTGATGAAGTAATTATAGGACAGGCAAAACAAAGTACTGATCAGCCAAACTTAGCTCGTCTAGCACTATTGCGTGCGGGGCTTCCGGTTGAAATTCCTGGATATACTGTTCATCGCCAATGTGGATCCGGTGTTCAGGCAATGAATAATGGCACCCAACAGATCATGTGTGGACTATCTGATATTGTCATTGCCGGTGGTGCTGAAAGTATGAGTACAGCGCCATATTACCTCCGAAACGCCCGCTACGGGTTTGGGGCTGGGAATGCAGAAATACTAGATTCAAATACTGAGAGTCAACCTCGTGCACAGCCTATCGAAACATATGGAAATTTGACAATGGGCATGACAGCCGAAAACTTAGCGGAGAAATATTCTATTTCCAGGACTGAACAGGACGAATTTGCCTTAAGAAGCCAAGAAAATGCTCAAAGGGCCATTTCAGAGGGACTTTTCACTGATCAAATTGTTCCTTATGAAGTGAAAACGAAAAAAGAGACGTTTGAATTTAAAGTCGATGAGCATCCAAGAGAAACAAGCATGGAAAAGCTATCTCAGTTAAAGCCAGTTTTTAAAGAGAACGGAACCGTTACAGCCGGCAATACTAGTGGTCGTAACGACGGGGCAGGCGTCATATTGTTGATGTCTGAAGAGGCAGCCGATCGCTACGGTAAAAAGCCAAAGGCGAAAATCATTGCTCAGGCAGTAGCTGGTGTGTCTCCGGAAATCATGGGAATTGGTCCTGCTCCATCAACTCGTAAAGCTTTGCAATTAGCTGGCTTAAAGCTAGATGACATTGGACTTATAGAATTGAACGAAGCCTTTGCAGCTCAATCACTTGCCGTCATAAAAGAACTTGGGCTTAATATGGATCGTGTTAACGTAAATGGAGGAGCCATTGCTTTGGGGCACCCAATTGGGGGAAGCGGTGGAGTATTGGTAACAAAATTGCTTCATGAAATGGAAAGGCGTGGAGAAAAATACGGATTGGTTACATTCTGCATTGGCGGTGGCTTAGGAATTACCTCGATAATTGAAAATTTACAAGTTTAATTACAATTACCGATTATTTCCGTATTTCTTGTACTAGATGGAGTGAATATAGAATTTGCGGAGGCGAATCAATCGTGGTCAATAAAACATGGGATGCTGTATATAGTACCCGTCAAGTAAGCGCTAAGCAGGCGATATCAACCATACACTCTTTTCAAAAAGTATTTCTAGCTCCTTTCTGTAATGAACCTCAAACACTTGTAGAGGAGTTAGTTCGACAGAAGGATCGTTTTAAGAATGTTTTCCTATATAACATGGTGATCGGGAGTCCGTGCGTCTACGCTGATACAGCTTGCCATCCACACTTTAAAATACGTACTTTTTTAAGTTCGCCCCTATTGAAAAAAGCATTTTTAAATGATGCATGTGAATATCTGCCTGTTAATCTTTCAGAAATACCTCGTTGGATTAAACAGGAAAAAATAGATGTGGCGCTAATCCAGGTCTCACCTCCAAACGATGCAGGATATTGTAATCTAGGTATATCTGTAGATTTTGTGCAAACATTGATAAAGGAAGCGACATATGTGATCGCTGAATTGAACAGCCAAATGCCATTAACCAATGGAGACACTTTACTGCATATATCAGAGATTGACCAATTTGTACTTTCCGATCGACCGTTACTTTCCATACCTTCTGGAGAACCGAGTGAAGAGGAAGTGGCTATTGGTAAATTCGTTGCAGAACTCATACCTGATTATTCAACCATTCAATTGGGGGTTGGCAAAATAGCAGATAGTATTCTTTTATCCCTTAAATCAAAAAAGGGTTTAGGGATTCATTCGGGGTCGATCACAGACCCGGTAAAGGAATTAATAGAATTGGGAGTCATCACCAATGAGAACAAAGAGATCAATCAGTACAAAACGGTATGTGCAACCATAACGGGTACAGAAGAATTATATGAATTTTGTCATCTTAATGAATCTATAGAAATATATCCCACAGATTATACACACAACGCAGCGATCATATCTAGAATAAGTAATTTTCATTCTGTCAATTCAGCACTGGAAGTAGATATATTCGGTCAAGTTAATGCTGAGCAAATTGGCGACTTCACCATGGCCGGAGTTGGAGGTCAAATGGATTTCATTCGCGGAGCAAGACTTTCAAAAGGAGGAAAGGCGATTATTGCTCTACCTTCCACAGTGAAGAAAGGAACACAGTCCCGAATAAAGACCAAGATTTCCTATGTAACTTCTTTAAAGTCAGAAATTGATTACGTTGTAACCGAGTTTGGAGTTGCCTCTTTGTTTGGAAAATCACTTAGAGAGAGGGCTAAAGCGTTAATCAAAATTGCTCACCCGAATTTTCGTGAACAATTACTTGCTGAATATGAAGAAAGTTTTCCCGTGAATGTATAGTTCATATATGGAAATTATTTTAGAAGGGTCGGATTAATATGAAGAAATTGGAAAATAAGGTCGCTATAGTCACAGGTTCTGGACGTGGAATCGGCCGGGATATCGCCTTATATTTAGCTAAAGAAGGAGCAAAGGTAGTTGTGAATGACCTTGGTGGCGGATCTGATGGCCAGGGTAACGATTCAAAAGTGGCAGACGAAGTGGTACAGGAAATAAGAGAGTTAGGTGGAGAAGCAGTAGCAAATTATGATTCAGTTGCCGAATATGAAAGCGCTAATAATATTGTGCAAACAGCATTAAATGAATTCAAACGCTTGGACATAGTGATTAATAATGCCGGTATTTTAAGAGATCGCATGCTATTCAAAATGAGTGAGGAAGAATGGGATTCCGTTATCGCAGTTCATCTAAAGGGTTCGTTTAATATGACAAGGTCTGCTGCTCCATACTTTAAAGAACAGAAGAGTGGCCGTTTTATCAACTTTACTTCCACATCAGGCTTAATAGGAAATTTAGGCCAAGCTAACTATGCAGCCGCAAAACTAGGAATTGCTGGACTTAACAAAATTACTGCTCTAGACATGGCCCGCTATAATGTAACGGCCAATGCGGTAGCGCCGTTCGCTTGGAGTCGTCTTATTGGCTCTATCCCAACAGACACAGAAAAGGAAAAGGAAAGAGTGAAAATGCTCCAGCAGTTGTCACCAGCCCATATTGCACCCTTAGTGGCTTTCCTAAGTTCAGATGAAGCAGCTGACGTATCAGGACAAATCTTCGGTGTTAGAGGAAAAGAAATTATGGTCTTTTCTCAACCTCGACCAGTTCGATCCGTCTATAATTCAGAAGGTTGGTCGATAGATAGCATCCAGTCTATTAAAGGATCTTTACAATCAGCCTTTACCCCACTTGAAGTAAGCGCTGATGTTTTCCCATATGAACCATTAGTTTAATGTGTAAGAATTTTCATAAATGGTGTAATTATCGATTAAAGTTGACCGCTCCATTAAAAAACATCTTTTCGTTAATGTTCGTACTTGTTGACTGGCTCCACCTATTCATGTTCCTCTAACTTGAATCCATATTGATGGTAAGTGTGCTATAAAAATAAAAAATTCTAAAGCTTGTAAAATTAAAGGAGTGTTTATAATGAACTTTACCCTTTCAGCTGAATTATTAGAAATGAAAAAATCAATTAGGGATTTTGTCGATAATACTGTGGATCCACTAGCAGATCAAATTGAAAAGGAAAATAAAATCCCAGAACATATTATGAAAATGAGCAAGGATATTGGTTTATTTGGTCTAAGTATTCCTGAGGAATATGGTGGTTTAGGGATAGATATGGTAGGGAAATGTGCGATTTACGAAGAAATTGGTCGTACGCATAACGGTTATACAACAGTAATCGGTGCGCATACAGGTATCGGCTCGGTCGGAATCGTTGAGATGGGTACAGAAGAACAAAAGAGAAAATATTTGCTGGAAATGGCAGCAGGAAACCTAATTGGAGCATTTGCTTTAACTGAACCTAGTGCTGGTTCAAATGCAGTGGCATTAAAGACTAATGCTGTCCGTAAAGGAGATAAATATATTATAAATGGCTCAAAACATTATATTACAAATGGCCCCATTGCCGACGTATTTACGGTCATGGCCGCTACGGATCCGACAAAGGGGGCAAAAGGAATCACTTCCTTTATCGTTGAAAAAGATTTTAAAGGATTGGTGATTGGCAAGACCGAAGAAAAAATGGGATTGCGCGGTTCCCACTCTTCTGAAATTTTCTTTGAAGATTGTGAAGTACCAGTCGAAAATGTACTTGGTGAAATAGGTTTGGGATATGTAAATGCACTAAAAATCCTGGCTAATGGTCGTGCTGGATTGGCAGCTCGGAACCTTGGATCTTGCCAAAAATTGTTCGAATTGTCGGTCAAGTATGCCCATGAACGCGTGCAGTTCGGAAAACCAATATTTGAACAGCAAATTATCCAGCATTATTTAGCGGATATGGCATTGGATATTGAAACATTACGCTCAATGACCTACCGAGTTGCTTGGATGGTCGATCAAAAAATGAATGTAATCAAAGAGGCAGCGATGGCAAAGCTTTTTGGATCTGAAGTTTATAATCGCATTGCCGACAAGGCTGTGCAAATCCATGGAGGACTAGGCTATATTAAAGATTATCCAATTGAAAGATATTACCGTGATGCCCGAATCGCAACAATCTATGAGGGAACATCTGAAATACAAAAAAATATTATTGCCGCCCAGATTCATAAGGAATATGTAAAGACCGCACAAACAGTTAATGTTTGACGTATTATTTTTTTGAAATGTAGGATTAAGACTAACGTTGTAAAGTGGTACAAGGGGTAAGGTTTCCCTTGTATTTTTTTATGGTGAATACGATCCGATTCACCCCGCAGTAAAGCTGAAGGGATTGGCCACATAGAGAAGACAGCTTCCAAGCAATAACCTCATCAAAAAAAAGGTCAAACATTAGAAAGCATTTTAGCACATTAGAGATCCATTAATTTCTAGATAAGTATACTAAAACCGGTAAGATTGATAAGATTTTACCGGTTTTGCTTTAAACAATGATAGAGAAAATCACTATTGGCATTGGATTTAATCGAAGAGAATTCCAACAAATGAGTCGGAAAAATTGTTAGTTTTCAATTAATTTTTATTGACGAACATACGTTCCTTAATGTAAAATGAAATCATGGGTAATAATGGTTATTATCACTGACAAGTTCAAAAAGTGGCTTGGAAGTTTCTCAAGCTATGTAAAAAAATAAGAACCAAGGAGCTGTTTAATTATGACAATGCGTTTATCTCCCTATTTAATGATGAATGGAAATGCGAAGGAAGCGATCCAATTTTACGAAAAAGCATTGGATGCGAAAGTCCTTTTTACTCAAACTTTTGGAGAAATGCCTGAAAACCCCGATTTTCCTTTACCAGAAGAAGCAAAGGACCTTGTGTCACATGCAATGTTAAAAGTTGGGGAAACTGACCTCATGTTTTCTGATATGTTTCCGGGTCAAACCAGTCAAATGGGTGATCAAGTTACGATTTGTATCTCAACTAATGATGTCGAAAAATCAAAACAAATTTTTGAATCCTTGTCGCAAGATGGACAAGTAAAAATGCCGCTGCAGGAAGCTTTTTTTAGCCCAGCTTATGGAATTGTTTCCGACAAATTCGGTGTTACCTTTCAAGTTTACACAGAGGGGCAACAAAACTAATAAGGCGATGCTTGTATAAAAGTATTTCCCGTGATCCCCGACGTAGGGCGCAATTGTTGAATGATTAAATCCCAATTTCTCATATATATCACAGAGAGATTGGGATTTTTAATACTGAAATCCTTAACATTGTAAATACGCGATGTAAGGATGTGATTCTTCAGTAAGTAGGATCGTCTTTTCTTATGCAGGTAAAGATCATCGGTTTTCCCTTTGAGTGGGCACGTTCTTAATCTGAAAAAAATGTTGGTATTTAACTTATAAAAGGATTAGAAAAAATAAAGAGGGGACTCAGTTTTCATAATGAAGATCGAGAATTCTCATGAAATATACAATTGGGTAGCTTGTGTAATCCACCATATTTTCTCCAATACAGTACAAAGCCTCCGATTTAGATGCCTTGTGAATTCCTTCAATCCAAAAAGAAATACGGGAAGGTAAGCCAATACTATTGCACGTCGATTATTCTAGCATTATTTTAAATTTTGATATGTTATCGTTATGCTTCTGTTATATTTGTCATCTATTATTTATCTATTTGTTCTTTGTATAGAAAATAGCTATGCTATTATTTAAAACATTAGCTTACATTACGGAATGGTAATAACCTATGAGAAAATCACGGAGGTACATTGTGAACACAGATCAAGCTTTCAATCTGTTAAAGGATGCGGGTGTTACGGAAAGTATCAGTATTCAAACTGTTAGACGTTTGCTGCGTGAAGGTAAGATTAAATACGAGGGTGGAAACGGGAATCGGATAACTGGATACATAATGGAAAATACAGATCAAGCCTTTGACTTGTTAAAAGACGCAGGAGTAACAGATAGTATTAGTATTCAAACTGTTAGACGTTGGCTGCGTGAAGGTAAGATTAAATACGAGGGAAACGGAAAGCGGAAGACTGGATACATAATCGATGACACAGCCTCAAAGCCGTCTATAAATCAAAATAAGGACGAAATCATCCAGCGATTAAAATTAAAAATACAAGCACAAGATAAGCATATAGAAGGAATTGAAGAACTTCATGAGAATGCAAAAAAAATACTGATCCAACAAAGAGATATGTTTAAAAAGGAAGTTGTAATTCTAAAGAATGAGAAAAGTGAATTACAAACTGAAACAAAGGATTTATTAAAAGAAAATATTGAATTACGTAATGA
>NZ_JBHXAS010000125.1:0-13488 GCF_042727425.1 Peribacillus sp. NPDC060253 | reverse complement strand
CGTGAATATGCACAAACTAAAAATGAAGCGGACGCTACCATCGTAATCGGCGGCGGCGGATTGACGGGCGTCGAGTTAATTGGTGAAATTGTGGACCATTTCCCTAAAATCGCCAAAAAATTCGGAGTGGATTTCAAGGACTTGAAAATCAAGCTTGTGGAAGCTGGTCCAAAAATCCTTCCAGTTCTGCCTGATCACTTGATCGAACGTGCCATGACAAGCTTGGAAGCACGCGGCGTTGAATTCTTGACAGGCCTTCCTGTAACAGGTGTTAAAGGTAATCAAATCGAATTGAAAGATGGACAAACGATCACAGCCAATACGCTTGTTTGGACAGGCGGAGTTGCAGCCCTTCCTATCGTTGGCGAATCCGGCCTTGAAGTCGATCGCGGCAAAGCAGCCGTTAATGAGCACCTGCAATCGAAATCTCATAATGACGTATTCGTTGTCGGTGATAGTGCCCTTGCTTTCCCTCCAGAAGGCGGCCGTCCATACGCACCAACTGCCCAAAACGCATGGCAAATGGGTGAGCTTGTTGGATACAACCTATATGCAGCCTTTGAAGGCAAAAAACTTGAAGAATTTTCACCTGTAAACTCAGGTACACTTGCAAGCCTTGGCCGTAAGGATGCAGTGGCAACCGTTGGGGCTAATAACACTTCCCTAAAAGGTCTTCCTGCTACATTGATGAAAGAAGCAAGTAATGTTCGCTATTTATCACACATCAAAGCCCTATTCAGCTTGGCTTATTAATTTATTGTAGTATGTGACATGCATGCATTGACATGTCCGCGGTAAATGCCCTTTATCCCCGATTTCACCGGGATAAAGGGCTCTTTTTTATTGATTAATGAAGCGCAAAAAGGCGGGCACTCAATGAAGAGAACCCGCCTATATTTCACTCTACATTACTATGCTTGGAATAAGTCAGCTCATGGCTTATGGACTGGGTTAATGAATAATCCAAGCATACTGAATCACACAAAACATGTACGCACTGATCAAACAATGAGCTTAACGGCTGGATGCTTTTCGTTTCATGGCCCAAGCGATTTTTCGTTGCTGCCGGAATCAACAGGATCTCATGAGAAGCATGCGCTAAATCGGATTGATCATTCGTAGTGATGGAAAACACCCTGCATCCAATTTCCCTGCCTTTTTCCGCAACCGAAATCACACTCTTCGTCGAGCCGCTCCCGCTAATGGCTATGATTAAATCGCCTTTCGCTATTGAAGGAGTAATCGTTTCCCCGACTACATAAACATTCAAACCAAGATGCATCAATCGCATCGCAAAGGCTTTAGCCATGAAGCCCGACCTTCCCTCACCTACAATGAAAACCCTCGTCTCAGACTGTAAATGCTTTAGGAGCAAGTCCGTTGCCCCTTCATCCATTTTGTGAAATACACCGTTCACTTCCTCTAAAATAACCGCGATTTCTTTTTTCAAACTTCATTCACACCTTTCTCCCTATTCATCGTTTCCTTAAAAAGACGGGCAGCTTCTGCTGGATCTTTTGCTTTTGTGATTGCCGAACCAATTATAATGACATCCGTGCCCTTCCTGATCATTTCAGGCAACGATGAAAGAGTGATCCCCCCTGCTGCCGCTCGCATGAATCCAGTATGATTTCTCATATTGATCATGACTTGATCTTTGTTCTCCTGGCTATCCTTGCTTACATGCTCACAGAATATCGCCTGATTGTAAAACCGTAATTGTTCAAGCCGGGAATCGGAAACATTCAATAAGTCAATCATGATTCTCCCTTTGTATTCACGTGCTTTTTCCAGGCATTTTTGGATGGTTACATCAGTTGCAGCCCCCATCACCGTGGCTACATTTGCTCCGCCTTGAAAGCAAAGGTCCATTTCGTAAGCCGCATTGTCCATCGTCTTCATGTCTGCAACGATTTTTTTATTAGGAAAGTGATTTCTCATTTCTTTAATGCTATTCATGCCGAACTCTTTTATTAGGGAAGTGCCCACTTCAATCCAATCAACCGAGGATTCCACTGTTCGGGCCATTTCAATGGCTTCTTCCATCTTCATTCGGTCCAATGCCAGCTGGATTATCATGACGAAACCACCTCCACTTGCATGACTGATGTAACCGCTGGCTTTTTAACCATCAATGTGAGTACCGCTGAAATCAATAAAGATCCCGCCATGAAAACATAGGATGCGCCAGGCCCTCCAGTCAATCCATTTAAATATCCGACGAAATAGGCACCTACAAATGAACCAAGTGCCCCCATGCTATTAATCAGGGCCATTGCTCCGCCAGCCACATTCCGTGGAAGGATTTCTGGAATGATGGCAAAGAAAGGTCCATAAGGGGCATACATCGCACCGCCAGCAATGACCAACAGCGCATATGAAAGCCAGAAATTCGATGTACCGATCAAGAAGGAGCCGATGAATGCGATTGCCCCAACAAGCAGCGATGTCCAAACGAATGTTTTCCGATTTAATGTTTTATCCGAAAAATAGGATAACGCCAGCATCGAAATGACCGCTAACAAGTAAGGTCCGGAAGAAAGCCAGCCCGTTGCAACAATATCCATATTTGACGCCTGCTTAATGATCGACGGCAGCCACATGACAAATCCATATACCCCAATGCTCCACATGAAGTATTGGATGCTAAGCAAAATGACTTGCTTTGACTTAAAAGCTTCTCTGTAATTTTTCACAGGTTTTAATGCTCTCTGTTCCTCTTGTAGGACAGCTTCCATATCTTTCTTTTCTTGATCGGTGAGCCACTTGGCATCTTTGGGACGATCATTCACGACCTTATACCAAATGAACGCCCACAGGACAGCTGGGAGCCCTTCAATGATGAACAGCCATCTCCAATCGAATGCCTTCAATAAGTAACCGGAAAGGATCGACATCCATAGTACAGTAACAGGATTCCCCAGAATCAAAAAAGTGTTGGCCCGGGAACGTTCTTCTTTTAGGAACCAATGGCTAAGGAAAACGAGCATCGCAGGCATAACAGCGCTTTCAACAACGCCAAGCAAGAAGCGAATTGGATAGAGCCATGCCACACTTGTTGCCATACCTGTCAATGTAGCAAGCCCCCCCCAGAGAATCAGGCTCCAGAAGATAAGAATCTTTGCACTTTTCTTTTCTGCATAATGTGCTCCAGGAACTTGGAAAAAGAAATAACCAAGGAAAAACAGGGCAGCCAGAAAGGAAGAAACACCTGCTGTGATATTAAGGTCTTCCCCCATCCCTCCCGCTACGCCAAACCCATAGTTGGCACGGTCGAGATAGGCAAGACTGTATGTGATGAACACTAAGGGGATTAATCTCATCCACCTTTTTCTTGAGGCAACCTGTAATTGAGAGGTTTTCATGATTGAAGCACTCCTTTTTTCATAAAGTGTTCTAGCTCTTCCCTATTAGGAAGTCCCTCATGATCTCCAGAAGACATCACGGCTTTTGCTCCTATCGCATTTCCCCGTACAACAGCATCTTCATATGAAGACCCTTCCAATAATGCACTGATTACTCCGACAGCAAACCCATCTCCTGCTCCTACCGTATCAACTACTTTCGTGACAGCAAAACCCGGAACTTCTTTCCTTTCATTTTCTGTCGCAAAGTATGCACCTTCTTCCCCGAGTTTAATCACCACAAGCTTAACCCCCCGTTCGAGATAGTAGCTGGCAATATCCTCTTTGTTCCTGTACCCCGTAAGAATTTCACCCTCCTGCATTCCAGGAAGCATCCAATCAGCCTCCTCTGCAAACCGATTGATGACGCTGATCATCTCCCTTTCATTCGACCAAAGGGAGGGGCGCAGATTTGGATCGAATGATATGGTTACACCTGTTTGTTTCATATGATTCAAGACTTGCCACGACAACTCTCTGAAACTGCTGGAAATGGCTGGTGGAATCCCCGTTAAATGAAGGTGCTGAGTTATAGGGAGCCTCTCCAGCGGAAAATCCTCCAGGGAAATCTTACTGGCGCTTGAATTCTTCCTGAAGTATTCAACAACTGGATCCCCTTTGTCGACCTTCGATTTCAGCTGGAATCCTGTTGGATTGAGCGCATCCACTAAAACATGGGATACATCCACGCCTTCGTTTGTTAGCGTTTTCAAAATCATGCGCCCGAATGAATCATCTCCCACCTTGCTCATCCATGCCGTTCTGATTCCTAACCTTGACAGACCAATGGCTACATTGGTTTCTGCCCCTGCCACATAACGTTCATAACGTAAGCAGTCTTCAAGGCTCCCTGGCTCATCCGCTATGAACATCGCCATTGCCTCTCCCATCGTCAATACATTAAGCTCGTTCATGGCTAACCTCCTGCTCCATTTTCAAAAGTGAAATATAGGTTTCTATATTTTCCAAGGTTACTGGGAATTCAATCGCTACTGGACAATTATCACTAAACCTTTCCAATAACTCCAATTCCTCAGGCAGAAGCGGCATAGATACCGGCTTTGTCACCCATTCCCCTTTCACCCTCTTTACTTGCTTCAAATGAATATAGGTTACATAACTCGCTAACTCTTGTGCTGCCTTCATCGGTACCTCTTCTGTATACAGCCAGTTGCCCGTATCAAACGTCAATTCTATCGGAATATCCAACTTTTCGGTACGGCTCAGGAAATGAGCGATTGTATTTACGTTTCCACCGGCAAGCGTTTGATCATTCTCGATCGTGATCTTTAATTCACCATTTTGCAGATTTTCCTCCAAGATCTCATTTACTTGAGTCATATCCGTTTCCGTGAAGTCGTAGTGTCCTAGAGGCAGCTTTAACAATTTTGCCCCGAGTTCATCAGCTTCCCTAACCAATTGCTTAAAGCCTAGTTCATTCATTTGAAGGTTAGATCCGATCAGGAATTCAGGAGCGGAATAATAAATGTCTAAGTTAAGCTCCCTGCAG
Source organism: Peribacillus sp. NPDC060253 (assembly GCF_042727425.1). Taxonomy (NCBI): domain Bacteria; kingdom Bacillati; phylum Bacillota; class Bacilli; order Caryophanales; family Bacillaceae; genus Peribacillus; species Peribacillus sp. NPDC060253. The sequence continues at coordinate 8,574 of NZ_JBHXAS010000125.1, read as the reverse complement.
AGGGTACCCAATTCTTTTAACGAATCATCCGGGGTCAATAGCTCTTTTCTGATTTCGATTCCATCTGCTCCAGCGTTTGCAATTGCTTTTATGATTTCAAGATGTCCGAGCGTTTGAACCCTTTCCATCGGTATTGAATTCATGCATACAAAGACTTTCATATTATTCCTCCTAATGAATGTGTTCTCACAAAAATGGTACCGGTACCATTTTTGTGATTAATAAAGTCTTCCATGCTAAGAAGACTTATTTCTGTATATAAGGCGTCGTTTGTCTTACATTCAATTTCGCTTGATACGCCATTGTCTGGGCTGGGGAAACTTGTCCATTAATACGGCGCAAGATCATTTCCATGGCGGCGACCCCGATTTGGTATGTAGGCTGTTCAATCGTTGTAATGCCCGAATAAACAATGGCACTCCAATCTGGATTATCAAAGCCCATCATCGCTAAATCTTCCGGAACCGACAATTTCTTTTCTTGTAAAAGTAAAATTAACTTTAATAGCACCACGCTATTTGCAGTCAATATCACACGTGATACACCTTCAGAATCATCTAAAAAATGCTGGAGCTTTGACTCGACATCATGTAAATCGTCGACATTTACCTCATACACATCTTTTGAACTCGGATGACTGTGGCTCATCAATGTTTGCTGAAAGGATAGCCGCCGTTCATACCTCGTGCTAACCTTGCTTGCTGGTTCGCTAAAAAACGCAATTTTCTCATAATTTTGGCCAACCAGATAATTGACCGCTTGTGTACTCGCCTGGATATTATCCAATCCTACCGTATCAATTTCAAGATTTGGCACTTTCCGATCAAGCAGGATGATCGGTGTCTTTTGGTCTTGCATCTGTTTTAACATGTCGTGATTTCCACCAGTCGTATGAATGATAAGCCCGTCGATTCGATGGGATAGAAGCATATCGAAATATCCTCTTTCCTTCTCCGGGTTATTATCCGAGTTGCAAATCATCAGATTATAACCATTTTGGCTGCATATATCTTCAGCCCCCCGAAGGATGGCCGTCGTATATGGATTGTTGATGTCCGCCACGATGATTCCAATCAAATAACTCTTATTGCTTTTGAGCCCTCTGGCCATGGTGTTTGGACGGTACTCCATTTGGTTGATTGCCAACTCGATTTTCTTACGTGTTTTGTCAGAGAGTTCATTATATCTCCCCCCTAAATAGCGGGAAACAGAAGTCTTGGAAACCCCCGCTTCTCTAGCGACATCGTAAATTGTAACTTTTGAATTTTCTCGTTTTACCATTTCATTCATCCATTCGCGAATTTTGGAACCGGTTCCATTTTTATAAATATTAACACATTACCAATGAATGTCAATCGATTTTATTCATATTCCTGCCTTTTGATTTAAAAGCAGGAAAAAGAGCTTTCCTTCCGTTCCGTTCCTCCATTCTATAAACCTCTTGACATCAGGCCCCCCTCCGAAATCACTCTCCGCTATTTTTTTTAGCCCGTTTGTCATTAACTGACGCTCAAGTAAGTACGATACTGCATATCATGAAATTAACCTTATTAAAGGAGGGGTCCGTATGCCGAAAGGGAAAAAAGGAAAAGGCGGCTCATCTGGCAGCAGCAGCAGTGGAAGCCATAGTGGCAGCCACAGTAGTAGCCGCAGCCATAGTGGCAGTAAATCCACTGGACATAAATCCACTGGTAGCACTTCAACTTCAACTTCTACTACTACTTCTACTTCAAGTACATCCACTGGAAGTGGGAAAAAAAGAAGAAGATAAATAGTTAAACCTTAACATGGTTCAACTTGATCATTCTCCGATTGATCAAGTTGAATTTTTTATTCATTACTGATGTAATTTCAAACGAACAATTCCCTGCTCAAAATCGTTTTGGATTGCCATGAAACAGCTTATAGAAGAAAGGAAGGAAGGTGAGTGTATGTCTTATCATATTCCATCTTATTTCTTAACGATAGAAGAAGATGATCTAGAAGATTTACGTGCGGACGTATGGAGTAATGACCCCATTCCCGCCTATTTGAAAGTGGAAAACGACATTTTTGATATCGATATTGCCTATCGGGGCTCTTATACCCGTAAATTCCGGAAAAGATCCTATTGGATTGATTTCATCGAGCCAGAAAGATTCTTTGACGCCCATAAAATCCATCTCAATGCCGAATACAGAGATCCTTCCCTCATCCGCAATAAACTCTCACTCGATTTCTTCCAGGACCTTGGAGTTCTTTCCCCTAATAGCCAACATATCAATTTATACCGAAATGGCTCTTGTAAAGGCGTTTATTTACAATTGGATTCTGTCGATGAGTTTTTTTTAGAAAAAAGAGGGCTTCCTGCAGGCCCCATTTATTATGCAGTCAACAATCATGCCAACTTTTCATTGGAAAGGGATGGGAAACCTAAAGACTCCCTTGTGTCAGGGTATAAACAGGCGTTTGGTAAACCTGACGACGATGAATTCCTTATTGAATTGATCAAAAAAATCAATACCACCCCTCTTGCAAAATTTCCGGAAATAATCTCGCAGCATCTTGATATCCATAAATACTTACACTGGCTGGTGGGAGCCGTCTGCACCATGAATAACGATGGTTTTACCCATAATTATGCACTATATCGCAATAGTGAAACGAAGTTGTTTGAAGTCATTCCTTGGGATTACGATGCCACTTGGGGACGCAAAGTCAGTGGCGGGATCATGGAGCACACATATGTCCCTATCGGAGGAAAACAGACAAATCACCTTAATAATCTGCTTTTGAAGGTTCCGGAATACCGTAAGTTCTACAAAGACCTCTTGGTTGAAACAATGGAAACCACATTTACCGTGGATTATATGGAAAATAAAGTATTATCACTGCACCAGGGCATACGCCCACACATCCTTCTTGATCCATATAAAAAGAATAAGGTTGATCTATTCGACAAAGAGCCGGAATTCATCTTCGAATTCATTCGCAAACGAAGTGATTACTTAAATAAGCACCTTGGTGACCTAGATGAAACAAAACTGAAAGCCAAGCAGGACTGGAAAAAAGCAATTGAGGCCGTGTCACCAATCTGCATTAAAAATACGGGGAAATATGGCAGGGGAATATATGCGACAAGGGATATTAAAAAGGATGAGCTCATTGAGGCATCACCTGTAATCTTTTCACCGAAAAGCGAATGGAAATATTTAAAGAAAACATCACTCTTTTATCACTGTTTTCATTGGGGGGACGAGGATACTGCCATTGCCTTAGGGAATGGCTCGCTATTCAATCATTCATACACTCCAAATGCGACATTCGATAATAATTTAGAAGATGTAACAATAGACTTTTATGCACATGAAGATATAAAGGCCGGCGAGGAGATCACGATCAATTACAACGGTGAAATTGATGATAAATCCGCTTTATGGTTTGATGTCATCGAATAGTGAATTGATTAAAAATATCTAAAAATGCTGCATTGTAATAAAAATTGCTTCAATAGAATTAAAAGAATCCATTTTGAAAAAAGAAGATCAAAATGGATTCTTTATTGTGATTTTTGTATACAGTTTTATAAACGTTATCGCCCCTATTCGGTATGCACGGGCATGTTAACTTTACATTTTCTTTGGCGCTGAAATTCCTAATAACCTTAGCGCATCCTTTAATACAATGGCTACGCAAAAAGCGAACGAAAGCTTCATTTGTTTCCACTCATCGTCGACTAAAACTTTCGTATGTGCATAATACTTATTGAATGCACGTGATAACTGCAAGCTGAATTTCGCAATTTGTGATGGATCTGCTTGTTCAAATGATTTTTGAACAATGATCGGGAACTGCTCAAGCAGTTGGACGACAGACCACGCATACTCTCCTAAAGCATCAAATTGGATTGCCTGTTCCTTAAATTCACCTTTTTCAAGCAATGATGAAATTCGTGCAAAGGTGTACTGCACATATGGACCTGTTTCCCCCTCAAAATTCATCATTTGCTCTAATGAAAAGTCAATATCGTTCATGCGATAATTTTTTAAATCATTGAAGATTACCGCTCCGACACCGACCTGCTTCGCAACCAGTTCTTTCTGTTCAAGCGCGTGATTTTTTTCTTCAATATTGCGCTTCGCTGTTTCAATTGCCTCTGCCAATACATCCGCAAGCAGCACAACTTTCCCTTTACGTGTCGACATTTTCTTACCGTCTTTTAACATCATGCCAAAAGCTACGTGTTGTAAATCTTTTGACCAATCATACTGCATTTTCTCAATGACATTAAAAAGCTGTTTAAAGTGCAGTGATTGTTCGTTTCCTACAACATAAAATGTCTTCTTCGCATCATAATGTTTTTTACGATACATGGCTGCAGCTAAATCACGTGTGGCATACAGTGTCGCCCCGTCCGTTTTTGTAATCAAACAAGGAGGCATATCTTCCATTTCCACAACATAGGCTCCTTCAGATAAGGAAAGTAAGCCCTTTTCTTTTAGTTCCTCGACAACCGCTTCCATTTTGTCATTGTAATACGCTTCACCTGCATAGGAATCAAAACGAATGCCTAATAAATCATAAATCGTTTCAAATTCTTTTAGAGACGCATCCCTGAACCATTTCCATAGCGCGCGTGCTTCTTCATCTCCATCTTCCAGCGACTTAAAGCTAGCCCTTGCTTGCTCGTTCAACGATTCATCCGTTTCTGCTCTTTCATGGAACTTCACATAAATTTTCAATAATTCTTGAATCGGGGAAGCTTCGATTGCCTCTTTATCTCCCCACAGCTTATAAGCGACAATCAATTTACCAAATTGCGTGCCCCAATCCCCTAAATGATTAATACGCACGGCATTGTAGCCATTTTTTTCAGCGATGTTAGCCAGTGCATTCCCTATGACTGTTGAGCGTAAGTGCCCCATGGAAAACGGCTTGGCAATATTCGGGGATGAATAGTCAATCACGACATTCTCTTGTAGAGGCTGCTTTGAACCATACTGATCCTTTTCACTTAATATGGTTTGCAGCACATTTTCTGTCACCCTCTGTTGATTGACGAAGATATTTACATAACCGCCCACTACGTTCACTTCTTGAATCAAATTACTGTTTAATTGATGGGCTATTTCAGTCGCAATCACTTGAGGTGATTTCCTTAGTTTTTTTGCAAGTGTAAAGCATGGAAATGCTACATCCCCTAATTCCGTGAATTTTGGCTTTTCCATTAATTTTTCTATTTCACTTGCTGGCAATTCATTGTGTAATGCAGTTGATATTAATGCTGCAATTGGTTTATTCATCGTCATTTCCCTCCTAAACAAAAAAAGCTCCCGTCTCTTAATAAGAGACGAGAGCATAGATTCCCGTGGTACCACTCTAGTTGCCACAAATTGTGACCACTTTCCATTGTTAACGAGGTGCCTCCCCGATGTTCCCTACTTAACGTTTCAAGAAATTTCTCCAAAGTGCGCTTCATTCATTTGTCCTGCATTAGGCTCACACCATCCCTAACTCGCTTTCCATTTCAAAATGAACTACTCTCTTTATCACAGAATTTTCAATATATAATTGAATTTATAGTACACAATTTAAAAAAGCGTGTCAACATCATATAGATGAACTTCTATAAAGAATGTTCATCCCTAACCTGCTGGTAACTTCATTTTTTCCTTGATGGTGGAAAAATATTTTCTTACGGTCCCAATCGTTTTACTTGGCTGATCAGATGGTTCAATTGTGGTTTGACCATCGGCTAACAGACCTAACATTCCCATTTCCCGTTGTTTATTGTTTGAAGTATCATCAATAAGCTCGGGCGAGTATATTCGCTTGCCATCCATTATGCCGCGAATCGAGCAGGCTAACTCGTCACTTGGGCTATCCTTCAATAAAAAGCCGCTAACATTAGCGTTTAAAGCACGCTGAAAATAACCAGACCTTCGAAAAGTCGTTAAAATGATTACTTTATACTCAAATGACTTCAAAGCTTCAGCAGCCTCAAGTCCGCTCCTTACAGGCATCTCCATATCCATAATACAAACATCAGGCTGTAAACGATGTATAAGAGCAATTGCTTCGTCTCCATTACTGGCTTTCCCGACAATTTCTATATCTTCTTCAAGATTGAGTAGAGAACTAATTGCCTCTAACAGCATTTCCTGATTCTCTGCAATGACAATTCGAATCATTTTAAGTTCTCTCCTTTATCGAGTCGCTTATATGAAGCAAAGACTCCCCCAAATCCTAGGATTATGAAGAGAGTCTGGAATGGCAGAATTATAGTTCAGATTTCACTTGAACGGAAACACTTTTTTTCGTTAAATACTTTATGTCTTTAAAGCCAACAAAATTCTTGTTTTTCTCATCCCACAAGCGGAAACGGAGCGACTGTAAGCTTGTAGCAAGAGTAATCGTTGGTACGTTCTTTAAAGGCTCTGTATGATTATGTGCATTTTCCAGTTTATAGTTAGGTACCCTTGGACTTAAATGGTGAACATGATGGTAACCGATATTACCAGTAAGAAACTGCATCAGTTTTGGGAGCTTATAAAAAGAACTTCCTTCCACTGCTGCTAACACATATTCCCACTCCTCATTTTCCTCGAAATAAGAGTCCTCAAATGTGTGCTGGACGTAAAACAGCCAAATGCCCACTGAACCAGAAATCATGAAAATGGAACCTTGTACCAGAAGGAACGACTGCCAGCCTACTGCCAAGCAAAGCAATGCCACTAAAGCAACGATTAATGCATTCGTCAAATACGTATTCATTTTTTCCTTTTTTCTAGCACCTTTTCGGTTAAATCTATTTTTAAGAAGGAAAACATAAATTGGTCCCAAACCAAACATCACCAATGGATTGCGATAAAAACGGTAGGCAAAACGAAGTTTAAGCGGTGCAGCCAAATATTCATCCACCGTTAGGGTCCAAATATCTCCTGTACCCCGCTTATCCAAATTACCGCTTGTAGCGTGATGCACAGAATGCTCATGTCCCCATTGATCAAACGGGAATAAAGTCAAAACACCCATGATCGTACCGACTACTCTATTCGCACGGCGGCTTTTGAAAAATGAATGATGTGTACAATCATGGAAAATAATGAATATCCTTGTCAAGAAACCAGCAGCCAACACAGCTGGAATTAAAGTTAACCAATAAGAAACGGAAAGACTTATATATGCTAGGTACCATAAAATAATGAACGGCCCCAAGGTATTGATGATCTGCCATATACTTTCCTTTGTCGTTGATTGTTCAAAAGGAGCAATTTGTTTTCTCAAGTTCTTCGTATTTTGCACGGTCATAAGTCAATTGCACTTCCTTATATTTGTCGTTATTTCATATTATACAGAAAGCAACCTGAAATTATTAGTACCAGGTGTCATGACTAGAAGATGACAAATGTCATGTACAAGTATTTTCAACGGAAAACCCCACCAAAAAATGATAAAAGGCCTAAACTGGCTAGATGTTCATACGAATAGGACGGTATAGTTCCCAACAAATTAATCTTCATTTGGAAGGATTTTTTCTTATCAAAGAAAGCTTAAAAACGAAAAACGTATAATTAACTGTCGTAAATCTCGAGGGATTTTAAAGAGAGGTTAATTATAAAATAAAGCTACTTATTATAGGCTTGGACTATTAAGATTTACCAGTTAAAAAACTGTAAAGGGGGATTAGTTTGGATAAGGAAATGGAGAAAATAATTGTAAAATCATTTTTCACCAAAAGGCTCCAAGATAGAATTCTGTTCGAATTGTCTTCAGCCAAGAAACGCAAGGATGCCTTAAGTCGCCTTTGTCATTCTTACAGAACAACTCTTCTTGAAGAATATATCATTGAGATTCCAAAACCTAATTCAGATCCAGTAGATATAGCTAAGTTACTAAAACAGAATGGTGCTGAAGATTCTTGTTATGTAATATCCTGGGATGAAGATATTGATGGTAAGGTGCTCCCCTTAATAACCGCCTTAGAAAAAGCTGTTGGAATGGGGATGCCATCAATCATATCCTGCATACCAAATAAACTCGCTTATTTTGAAGCTGAACAAGAAGTCCTTCCATCTCCAAGATTTTTTCTAAAAAGATAACAATGAATAATTGCATACACAAATAGGACTACCAATTTTATAGTCCTATTTCCAGGTGAAATATCAACATTAATCTTTAGTTACTTTCCTTTTAAAAATAAATAAAGACCATAATCCGTCGAAGTAGAGGCATAACCCATTTGGCGCAACATGGCCGTGATATTGCCGCGGTGATATGTTCCATGATTCACGACATGCGGCTGGATTCTCAATTATAAGAGGCTTATCTATATTTTCTTTTTGGCTAAACAGCGATTTGTACCGCCCGGACAATTCAAAAAACATGGCCTCCATTTCCTCTAATTCCTTTGACTCTGTTTGTTTCTTCAGTTGTTCAGATTATTCATCACAACGCGTTCAAAAAGCGCTGGTATTCGTAAATAAATGATCTGAATTTTAGTACTATCCTTCACGTTTTTGATAACTTTTTCGAAACCCCTACAAAAATTTTATTAAACCATTTAAAATATAAAAATTTTAAACGGAATAAAAA